>JAFADT010000079.1 GCA_023424585.1 Pseudomonadota bacterium | reverse complement strand
CGGGTGCGTCGCCCCGTTCCCGGCGTGCGGAGGCCCGAACCCGTTCGGCGGCGCGGCGGGCGGAGCCCCGGCGCCACCGAGGAGCGCGGCGACCTCGGGCGGCGGCTGCGGCTTGGTCTCGACGGGGCGCTGGTTGAGGATCCGCGTCTTCAGGACGAACGGCCCGCACAGCACCTCATCCACGGAGCGGATCTCACAGGCGGTGACCTGGTGTCCGTTGACGAAGATGCCGCTGGTCCCTCCGCCCGCGTCCTGGATGGCGGTGCGACCGTTCTGGAAGTACAGCAGCGCGTGGCGCGGCGACACGGAGGCATCGTCCAGCCGCAGATCCGACGACGCATCGGAGCCGAGCGCGTAGGTGCCGGGGACGAAGACCTCCGTCCCCACCAGGAGGCCGTCGCGGAGGATGACGACTTGCAGGACGCTGGGCTGGCCGCTCAACGGTGACGCTCCCTTCGAGGGGTGATGGGCGGTACGGCCCTACTGATCGTAGACGGTGGCGAGCGTCTCCGAGCGGAAGCTGTCGCGCTCGCGAAGCATGGACCGCGTCTTCAACTCCTTGCGGTCATACAGGTAGACAGCGCCGGACTTGTTCGTCTGGCCCTGGATGAGGCGGTCATCGAAGTCGATGCGCGACGGCCCGCGCTGCGGCGGCGCGGACGCCGCGGTGGCGGCGGCGTCTCCCGTCACCGGATCCGTCACGACCGTGCTCGCCTTCGTCTCGATGCGCGGCGGCGCCTTGCTCGAGCCCTTCTTGGCCCGGGCCGGCTTCGCGGCCTTCGTCTTGGGGGCACGTGCCCGCCCCTGGGCCCAGGCATCGTTCGCGGGGGAGAGGGGACCGAAGCCGAGCACGCTGGCGACGGCACAGAAGAGGAGGAAACGTCGCATCATCAACAGGTTAAGCGATGCGTGCCCCGACCTGTCAACGCACACTCCTGCCGCATGGCATGGCCCGTGGCGAGCAGGTGTGGGGGGCAGTCCACCTCACCTGGGGCGGGCACTCCACGCCCTGTCCCGCCTCGTGCCGGCACGCTGGAAACGTCCCGTGGGATTCCCTCCGCGCGGTGCCTCCCGAGCATGCGAGCAGCCGTGGCGCGAAGTCATCGTGACTCGGTGGGCGAATGGAGGATGCTCGCGCGCGGGAGGCATGCACACGCGTGAGAGGTGTCACTCGCAAGCGGGGATGGATCGTGGCCGGGCTCGGAGCCCTGGTCCTGCTGGGCCTCCTGACCTTCGCGCTGAAGCCCCGGAGCGCGCCCCCGCCCCCGCCCGCTCATGCCCGGCCCGCCGCGCCGCGCCCCATCCTCCAGTCGGTTGGTCCGAAGCTGACCAGCAACCAGACCTCGCAGCCGCTCTCCCTCTACGGTGAGGACCTGGTGCCGGGCCTGCGGCTGGTGCTCGGCGCGCCCCTGGCGCGGGAGGTGCCGCTCACGGTGGTGGACGCGCGCCACGCCTACGCGCGGCTGCCCCCCGACCTCGCGCTCCCCGCGGGCACCTTCCAGGCTGACGTGCAGCTGTCGCTGGCCGCGAGCACCGGCCCCCAGCCCACGGGCACCGCGCGGCTCACGGTGGTCAACGACAAGGCCTTCCCGGACCTGATGGCGATGGCGCTGTCCCCGGACGGGCGCACGCTCTTCGTCACGTCGCCGCCCACGGACACGGTGTTCGCGCTGGACGTGGCGTCGGGGCGCGTGGAGGCGATGGCGGTGGGGGACGGGCCTTCCGCGCTCGCGACGTGGACGGACGCCGGCGGGCATCCCTGGCTGGGCGTGGCCCACCAGTGGGACGCGGGGCTCTGGCTGTACGCGCTGGACGCGCCGGAGCGCCAGGCCCGGGTCGTCCCCGCGCCAGCGGGCGCATGGGGCCTCGCGGTGGATGGCGCGAAGGGCGTGGCCTTCGTCGCCGAGCACATCCGCGACGCGGTGCACGCGCTCGCGCTGGAGGATGGCCGCGAGAAGTGGGTCCGGGCCGTGGATCCGAACCCGCGCGCCATGGCGGTGCGCGGGGGGCTGCTCGCGGTGGGCAGCCTCCAGACGGGGGAGGTGGTGCTGCTGGACACCCTCCAGGGCCGGGAGCTGGCGCCCCTGGTGCCCGGGCCGGGCGTCCCCATCATCGGAGGGCCCACGGAGGCCTTCTCCGCGCAGGTGATGGGCGGCAAGGCGGCTCGGGCGCTGGTCGTGAGCGACCGGCTGAATCGCGTCTTCATGTCGAGCCTGGGGCCGAACGTGGGGCCCAACGCCCAGCGCATGGAGGTGAGCGCGAACAGCGGCGTCGCGGTGCTGGACCTGGACCGTCAGCAGGTGGTGCGGCACCGCGGCTTCGGCGCGGGCGTGACGGAGGGGCTGGCGCTGGATGACCGCGCCGGGCTGCTCTACGCGGCGGACGTGGGCCTGGGGCAGGTGCGGGTGCTGGACGCGAGGGCGCTGGTGAAGAGCGACGCGGCGGCTCGCGAGGCGGTGCTCCAGACGCTGCCCATCCCCGCGCCCGAGGGCACGCCGTTCATCCGCCCCGCGGAGGACCTGGGGACGAAGGGCCGGGCGGGGCTGGAGCTGCACTCCGGGCCGCGCTCCCTGGCGCTGTCCCCGGACGGGCGCACGCTCTACGCGCTCAACCGCTTCACGGGCACGGTGGCGGTGGTGGACGTGCGCGAGGCGCGGGCGGGCAAGGCGCGCGTGGTGCGGCAGTGGCCGGTGGTGGACGTGCGCCCGAACGAGCAGCGCCGGCGGGGCCAGGTGCTCTACTTCACCGACGTGGGGCGCACCGGGATGAGCTGCGACGCGTGCCACATCGAGGGGCACACCGGCGGCGTCTTCTTCGAGAAGACGCGCCCCATGCGCATCTACCGTTCGACCACGGCCCTGGGCAGCCGGGACACGCCGCCCTACTTCACGCCCGCGAGCACGCGCAGCATCGCGGAGACGGTGGAGACGGTGGGCGGGCGCAACCGCTACCACAACCCGGATCCGCTGCCGTCGGAGGTGGAGGCCCTGGCGCTCTACACCTCGCTGCTGCCCACGCCGCCCAACCCCTACCGGGGCGCGGACGGCGCGCCGCTGGAGACGGTGACGATGCCGGACGGCGGGACCGGCCACCCCCTGAAGGGGCTGGCGCTGTTCGAGGGCAAGGCCCGGTGCGCGGCCTGCCACCCCGTGCCCCTCTTCACCCTGGATCAGGACCCCTCGACGCGGGGCCAGTACCAGGACGTCGGCACGCCCAACGCGCTGGAGCTGCGGCTGGAGCAGCAGCAGCTGGTGGCGGGCGCGGCGCCGCCGTCGCTGGTGGGGACCTGGGACGTGTGGCCCCTCCTGACGAGCGCCACGATGGGCTACGCGGTGCAGGGCGACCGGCTCGTCGTGGGCTCGCGCTTCCCGCTGCGCACGCTGCTGGAGCGCTCG
>JAFADT010000049.1 GCA_023424585.1 Pseudomonadota bacterium | reverse complement strand
CAGCACGCCCGTGTGGCTGAGGCCCGCGCCCAGCTCCGGCCCCGCGGAGAAGGGCACGTCCTGCGTCGCCGTGTTGCCCGCGGCATCCATGGCGGACACGTGCAGCACGTGCGCGCCCGGTGGCACGAGCAGCTCCATGGCCAGCGTGGAGCCCGCGACGGACAGCGTCCGCGAGCCTCCGTCATCCAGCCACACCTGCACCCGGGTGGCGTCTCCCACGTCCCCCGCCAGGCGCAGGCGGCTCACCCCCAGCCGCTGGCCCGGCGCGGGTGCGTCGATGCGCAGCACCGGGGCCTCGGTGTCGGGCGGCGTGACGGCGGGGTCCTCTCCAGGAGAGGACTCGCCGCACGCGCAGAGCGCCAGCAGCAGGAGCGCGGCCTTCTTCACGGCAGCGTCACCTGGATGGGCTCCGAGTACGCCCACGACTCCTTCGCGGCGGGGCCTCCGCCCACGCTGCCCTTGAAGTTCCAGCCCCAGCCGTAGATGGAGCCGTCGCTCCGGATGCTCACCGCGTGGAGCGCGCCCGCGCCGAACGTCTTCACGTTCGTGAGGCCCACCACGGGCGTCGAGGGTGACGTGAGCGACACCTTGTCGCCCGTGCCCAGCGAGCCGGTGGAGTTCTGGCCCCAGCCCACCACGGTGCCGTCCGCGCGGAGCGCGAAGCTGATGGTGCCGTTGGCCACCACCGCCGTGGCGTTGGTGAGGTTCAGCACCGCCACCGGCACGGCGCTGGTGCCATCCGCGCCGCTCAGCCCCTGGCCCAGCTGGCCATTGAGGCCCAGACCCCAGGCGACCACGCTGCCATTCGCGCGCAGCGCCAGCGTGTGGTCCTTGCCCGCCGCGATGTCCACCACGTCCGTCAGCCCCGGCACCTGCGCGGGCCGCGCGTGCGAGTCGCTGTCCTTGGTCCCCAGGCCCAGGTTGCCGGAGCTGTTGCGGCCCCACGTCCACACCGTGCCATCCGCGCGCAGCGCCACGGAGTGCTCCGAGCCCGCGGCCACCTGGACGACGTCCGTCAGGTCCACCACCTTCACCGGCACGTCGGAGGCGGCCTGCGCCGAGCCGTCGCCGAGCTGCCCCGCGTTGTTGGCGCCGAAGGCCCACACCGTCCGGTCCTCCGCGAGCACCAGCGCGTGCGAGAAGCCCCGGACCGCCGTCACCGCGTCCGTCAGCGACGGCACGCGCTCCGGCGCCCAGCGCGTCGCGGTGTCCTGCGTGCTGGAGCCGGGGACGCCCAGGCCCAGCTGCGCGTTCTTGTTGTCACCCCACGTCCACACCGTGCCGTCCATGCCGACCACGAGCGAGCTGTTCTGTCCGAACGCCACCGCGCTCACGGCGGGCAGCCCCGTCAGCAGCAGCGGCGAGGGGGAGTAGCCCAGCTCCGGCCCGGGCTGGCCCACGCCGAGCTGCCCCAGGTTGTTGTTCCCCCAGACGTACACCTTCCCGTCGCGCAGGAGCGCCGAGTGCGAGCCGCCGCCGCTCACCCACCGGCCGAAGCGGAAGTGGGCCTGCTGCTCGGTGGTGTTGCCCGCCTCGTCGCGCGCCCGCAGCACGAGCGTGTTGTCGCCGCGCCCGGGCGTGAGCGTGAAGGCGAAGGCCCCCTGCGCGTCCGGCGTCGCGGTGACGGCCTCCTCCGCGCCGCCGTTGAGCTGCCAGGTGAGGCTCGTCACGGCGACGTTGTCCGCGGCCTGACCCGTGACGCGCACCTGGTACACGGTGAGGTCCTGGCCCTCGGTGGGGCTGGTGAGCGCCAGCGTCGGGGCCTGCGTGTCGACGGTGGGCGCCACGTAGGTGAAGTGCAGCGTCGCCTCGGCGGTCTGGCCCGCCGCGTCCGTGACGCGCAGGAGGAGGGTGTTCCCACCCGCCACCGCGTCCACGGGCACCGTCACCGCCTGCTCCGTCTGGCCCGGCGTGACGGGGACGTCCGTGGCGCCGCCGCCGTTGTGCGTCGCCGTCAGCGTCGCCAGCCCGCCCTCCGCGTGCACCACCGCCTGCACCTGCACCGGGCTCGCCTCCAACTGGGCGCCCTCGGTGGGAGAGGTGAAGGACACCGTGGGGGCCGCGGCGTGCGTGCCCGCGTCCACGCCCGCATCCGTGTTGTCCGAGGGCCGGGGCGTCGGGTCATCGTCACCGCACGCGCCCAGCAGCAGCAGCGCCGCCACCCACGCACTCCGCATCGCCTTGTGTCCTCGCATGGACCTGCCTCGCTGGCCGTTCACGGATTTCCGCTTCGGCTGACTAAGTTGATATTGATTCGCAAAGTCGATTCGATGCGGGCGTGTATCGCGGCAGGCGCCTCACGCGCAAGGGGGGGGTGGGGTGGGGGCGGCGATCGCACTTGCCGTCCGCGTGCCCCTTCACCGCGTGCGGTGCGCGGGTTGGCACGACACGGTGGCGCATCGCCCGCGACGTCCTCGCCAGAAAGACAGACATGGGCTTTCGAGGTGGCTTTCATCCCTGGCTCCAGCGTGAGGGACACGCCGTCCGCAGCCCGTGCCGCCGGCGTGTCGGAAAGACAGACATGGACACGAAGCAGCGACGTCAGCGTGGCATGACGCTGTTGGAGATCATGGTCGTCGTCACCATCCTGGGGCTCATCGCCGCCGCCGTGGGCGTGACGGTGCTGGAGCAGTTCGGTCAGGCGAAGCGGCAGCGGGTGGGGCTGGACTTCCGCTCGCTGGGCCAGGCGCTCCAGCTGTACGCGATGAAGCAGGGCCGGATGCCGGACACCTCCGCGGGGCTGCGCGCGCTGGTGGAGGAGCGCATCCTCCCGGAGCTGCCCCGCGACCCGTGGGGCCATGACTCCGTGTACACGCTGGACCGGGGCGTGCCGGCCCTCGTGTCACTGGGCGCGGACGGCGCACCGGGCGGCGACGGAGATGAGCGGGACCTCTCGTCACTCGACCGGGACGCGCGGTCCCGGGAGTGACGCGAGGAGGAAAAAGGGTGCTGCCCGAGTGGAGAAGCCGCGATTGGGTGGCGTATCAGGCCAAGGCGGGTTCGAACCGCGAGCCCCATGTGGGTGGAGCTTATCCGGTGCGTGTAGGGCCTCTCCGGCCGGGCAGCACGCCCAGGGACGCGGGCGCCGCGAAACTCCTGACGGGGAATCTTCGCGGCCGCGCCGTCAGTCCGTGGGGAAGGTGTCGAGCGTGAGGGACTCCGGCGGGACCTTCAGCTCGCGCGGCAGCTTGAGGACGCCGTCCAGGTAGCGCCAGCCAGCGCCGTCGTGGCGGAAGTCCGAGCGCTCCACGAAGGACCGGTCCTTTCCCTTCTCGAACACCTTGGCGAAGAAGAGGACGCGGGCGAGCCCCGACGCGTCCGGGGGCTGGTGACCCAGCACCACCAGCCCCGGGTACTGGTGGGACTGGGCGGAGTCGCGCAGCTCGCGCAGGGCGTCCGCTTCTGGACGGGCCTTCAGCGGGTGGTGGGGGTGGAGCGTCTTCCAGAGGTAGGCGGCGTCGCGCAGGGCGAAGGCGCTGTAGCGGCTGCGCATGAGGCGCTCGGCGTCGGGCGGCTCCGCCTCGCCTTTGTGGAAGGGGGCGCAGCACTGCTTGTAGCGCTGGCCGGAGGAGCAGGGACACAGGGGGGCGGGGGGCATGGCGGGGCCCAGCCTACCCGGGTTCCCGGTGTGGACGGTCGGGTGGCGGACCCGGGTGGGGGCCTGGGGAACCTTCGCCCTTGCGGGGCAGGGGGGCAGGGCATATCCCTGGCGGCCACGCCCCCTTATGAGCCTGCTCGAAGCCATCGTCCTGGGTCTGGTCCAGGGTCTCACGGAGTTCCTGCCCATCAGCTCCACCGCGCACCTGCGCATCGCGCCGGAGCTGTTCGGCTGGCCGGACCCGGGCGCGGCGTACTCGGCCATCATCCAGCTGGGCACGGTGGCCGCGGTGCTCATCTACTTCCGCAAGGACATCGTCGCGCTGGTGAAGGCGTTCGTCGTGGGCCTGGTGAAGCGGGACCCGTTCGGCACGCTGGAGGCGCGGCTCGCGTGGTTCGTGGGCGTGGGCACGCTGCCCATCGGCATCTGCGGGCTGGCGTTCAAGAAGCTCATCGAGACGCAGTTCCGGTCGCTCTACATCATCGCGGGCAGCCTCATCGTGCTGGCGGTGGTGCTGTTCGTCGTGGAGAGGCGCGCGTCGCACCAGCGCACCGTGGCGGACATGACGTGGAAGGACGGCATCCTCATCGGCCTATGGCAGGCGCTGGCGCTGGTGCCGGGCTCGTCGCGCTCCGGCACGACGCTCACGGGCGGCCTGTCGCTGGGGCTCAAGCGCGAGGACGCGGCGCGCTACTCGTTCCTGCTGTCCATCCCGGCGACGACGCTGGCGGGCATCTTCGAGCTGAAGCACCTGCTGGAGGCCACGGAGCGTCCGTCGACACTGGCGCTGGTGGTGGGGACGCTGGTGGCCTTCCTGTCGGGCATGGCGGCCATCGCGTGGCTGTTGAGCTTCTTGAAGCGGCGCACCACCTTGGTGTTCGTGGTGTACCGCATCGCGCTGGGGTTGCTGCTCCTGGGGCTGTTGCAGGCGAACATCCTCAAGCCGATGTCCGGCGTGGAGAACCTGGCGACGCCGGAGGCCCCGACGAAGCCGCCGGTGGAGAAGCAGATCACGGATTGAGGGAGGGAGAGGTCGTGCGTGTGCAGGCCCTGTTCGATGCGCTGGAGACGCGGCTGACGGCCAGGCCCGCGCAGACCTTCGAGTGGAAGGGCCGGGCGCTGCGGGAGGCCGCGGTGCTGGTGCCCCTGTTCGAGCGGGACGGCGTGCCCCACATGGTCTTCACCCGGCGGCCCGCCACCCTGCGCACGCACGCGGGGCAGTATGCGTACCCGGGCGGCGGCCAGGAGGCGCGGGACGTCACGCCGCTGGAGACGGCGCTGCGCGAGACGGAGGAGGAGCTGGGCATCTCGCGCGCCCACGTGCGCGTGCTGGGCCTGCTGGATGAGACGCCCACCACGTCCGCGTACCGCATCCGCCCCTACGTGGGGGTCATCCCGGGAGATGGGAGGTACGTGCCCAACCCGATGGAGGTGGACCTGGTGTTGGAGGTGCCGCTGGCGCGCCTGCTGGACCCCTCCATCCTCCGCGTGGAGCGGCACCTGTGGGAGGGGATCGAGCACGACGTGCACTTCTACACGCACGGGGAGCACGTCATCTGGGGGGCCACGGGGCGCATCCTGCGCAACTTCCTGCAGTTCGTGGTGGAGGTGCCGGGCGTCCAGGGGCTCCTGGACGCTCCCTCGCCTGCCGGGCGCTGAGCCCCGGGGGCCCGGGCAGTCGGACGGGCTGGGCGGGAGGATGCCTTGTCGCCTCCGAGGGGAGGTCCCACGTTGAGGGGCAGACCCTACGAAGGGACGCGACGTGGATGGTGGTGATGGGCACGGAGCCATGGAGGCGAGGGAGGCCGCGCTGGTGGCGCTGGGCGAGCTCCTGCGTGCCTCGGGGTATGCCTTCACGACGGTGACGCCGGAGACGCACCGGCGGGTGAACGCGCGGCCGGAGGCGAAGGTGGCGCATTCGGTCCGGGACGTGTTCGGGTGGAGTCGCCCCTTCGGGCCGGGCGTGCTGGAGCCCCGGATGGTGGAGTTGCTGGAGGCGTCGGGCGCGCTGGTGGATTGCGGGGACGGGACGCACCGGAGCCGGGTGCGGTTCTCCAGCCTGGGGCCGGGGCTGTATGTGCATTCGGCGTGGCCCACGTCGGACAGGGACGCGGTGTTCTTCGGGCCGGACACCTACCGGTTCTGCGCGTTGCTCCAGCGGGTGCCGGGCAGTTTCCAGCGCGCGGTGGACCTGGGGTGTGGCTCGGGGGCAGGCGGCCTTTCGGTGGCGGCGAGGAGCACGGAGGTCGTGCTCGCGGACTTGAATCCGGAGGCGCTGGTGTTCTCGCGGGTGAACGCGAGGCTGAACGGCGCGCAGGGCGTCCAGGTGGTGCACTCGGACCTGCTGCGGGACGTGTCCGGCCGGTTCGATTTGATCATGGCGAATCCGCCGTACCTGGCGGACGCGGACGGGCGCACGTACCGCGATGGTGGCGGCACGCACGGCACGGAGCTGTCGGTGCGCATCGTGCGTGAGGCCGTGGAGCGCCTGGAGC
>JAFADT010000939.1 GCA_023424585.1 Pseudomonadota bacterium | reverse complement strand
GCATCACCTTGCGCGCGTCCTCCACGCTGCGCACGGGCAGCACCTGGAAGCCGGAGCGCGCCAGGTACTTCTCGTAGAGGAAGAGCGTCTGGCGGTCGTCCTCCAGCACCAGCACCGGGGCGCGCGCGGGGTCCAGCGTCTCGCTGCGCCGGGTGAGCCCCGCCATCTCCGACACCTCCGGGTGGACGCGCGGCAGGGTGGCGACGAAGGTGGCGCCGCGCCCCAGCGCGCTCTGCACGGTGAGCGTGCCGCCCAGCAGCTCCGTCAGCCTGCGCGCCAGCGGCAGGCCCAGGCCGGTGCCCTTCACGCGCCGCTGGAGGTGGCTGTCCAGTTGGATGAACTCCTCGAAGACGCGCTCGTGGTGCTCCGGCGCGATGCCGATGCCCGTGTCCTTCACGGTGAACACCACCGTGTCACGCGGGCCGGGGGCCGCGGACACCGTGATGGCGCCGGACTCGGTGAACTTCACCGCGTTGGAGATGAGGTTGCGCACCACCTGGCTGAGCTTGGCCTCGTCCGTCTCCAGCTCCAGGGGCTCCGGTGGCTCCTCGAAGTCGAGCGCCACCTTCGAGTCCGGCGCCAGCAGGGGCCGCGTCATGCCGCGCAGCGCGCTCATGAGGTCGGACACGACGAAGCGGCTGTGGCGCAGCGTCGTCTTGCCGGACTCCACCTTGGACAGGTCCAGGAGGTCGTTGACCAGCTCGAAGAGGGCCTCCGCGGAGCCGCGGATGAACTGGACCTGCTTCTCCTGCTCCGGCGCGAGGCTGCCGTTGAGCGGGTTGAGCAGCACCTTGGACAGCCCGAGGATGGAGTGCAGCGGCGTGCGGAACTCGTGGCTCACGTTGGCCACCACGCGGCTCTTGATTTCGGACGCGCGCTGGAGGCTCTCCGCCTTCTCGTCCAGGGCGGCGTGCAGGCTGCGCACGCCCTGGTTGGACTCCTCCAGCTCGCGGTTGAGGCGGGACAGCTCCTCCGCGCGGCGCTTGAGCTCGTGCTGCTGGCGCTCCGTCTCGCGGTGGAGCACGGACAGCTCTCCCAGCGTGGTGCCCACCTGCGTGAGCGCGGCGCCGTAGTCCTCCGGCACCAGGCTGCCCACCAGCGCGATGCCGCCCTCGTGCGGGCGGGCGCGGAAGGCGAACGTCGTGGGCTGCTGGTGGCTCTGGAGGAGGAGCTCCCAGCCGTCCACGGCCTCGTCGCGGGCCTGCACGAGCAGCTTCTCCACCTTGCTCTCGCTGCCGGGGCTGGCCAGGTCCCTCAGCGCCTGTCCGGGCTTGACGTCCAGGAGGCGCGCCGCGCGCTCGTCGCGCCAGACGACCGTGCCTTGCGCGTCGCAGGCCAGCGCCAGCTCGCGGCTGAGGGCCTCGAAGATCGCGGGGGCGCGGTCATCCTCTTTCCTCATGAGTGCGTCTCCTCCCCTGAAACGGGGGCCCTCGCGAGCAGCGACCGTGCTTCGGGATGGTCACCCTCCAGGGCCGCCTTCAGCGCGTCCAGGAGGTGGGAAAAGGTCAGGGGGGACAGGCCCCGCTGGGGCCAGAAGCCCGCGTACCACTGGCGATGGGCATGCCACAGGTCTTCACGCCCCAGGGCGAGCGCATCCGCGAGATAGGACAGCTGGAGCCGCACCTCTTGCTCCAGGCGGGGGCGGCTGCCGGGCGGCAGCGGGGCCTCCGTCCGCCGGACGACCGCGCTGATGAGGCCGGCGGCGTCCGCCTCCAGGGCGTGGGCGGGGCCTTCCACGTGGCGCAGGGCCTGGCGCGCGGCCTGGACGTAGGCGTGCGGCAGGGAGTCCGGACCGAAGCCCTCCGCGTCGAGGGCGCGGAGGAGCCCCTCGAAGTGCTGCTCCAGGTGCAGCGAGCACATCCCGCGGGTGACGAGCAGGGTGCGCAGCCAGCGCGCGTAGTCCTCCAGGATGGCGGGGCGGGACGCGTCCAGGGCCTGGACGAGGTAGCGCACGTGGAAGACGGCGTCCTCGTCCCCGAAGCGGCGGGCGCGCTGGGCGCCGTAGCGCGCGGCCCAGAACGGGTCCGCGTACAAGGCTTGAACGGAGGCGGAGGCGATGGAGGCGGTCCTCGCCTCCACCTGGAGGCTCACGTTCGGCATGGCGTCAGACCCCCAGGGTGCGGCAGGCGGAGGTGACCAGCTCGCGGACGCTCTTGCCGAAGAAGGACACGGCCAGCGCGTCTCCCAGGACGGGGCCCCAGTCGAAGGCGAGCCCGCCCACGGCGATGGGCAGGGACGGGGACACCGCGCGCACCTTGCGCACGGCCTCGCGGACCTGGGGCATGTGGAAGGGCATGGAGATGGAGAGGGCCAGCAGGTCCGGTGGGGCTTCGCGCACCAGGCGGGCCAGGTGCTCCGCGGGCACGTTGGCGCCGAGGAAGCGCACGTCGAAGCCGGCCATCTCCAGGAAGTCGCTGGCCATGCGCGCGCCCACCTCGTGCAGCTCGCCCTCCACGCACGCCATCATCACGACCTTGCCGTTGGGCGGATCTCGCGGCAGGTGGCGGTACAGGTGGGCCAGGACGTACTGGGAGATGGCGGTGGCCAGGTGCTCCTGCGCCACGGAGATGATGTTCTCCTGCCAGAGCCGGCCGATCTCGTACTGGGCCGCCTGGATGACCTCCAGGTGGAGCGCCTGGAGGGACACGCCGCACAGGAGCCCCTCGTCCACGAGCAGGCGCAGGGCCTCCTGGCGGTTCCCGGAGAGCTGCGCGGCCAGATACCGCGCCCGCAGCGAGTCGATGGCAGGGGTCGTTTGGCGCACGGGAGCGGTGGGGACGGGGCAGGGTAGGGACGTCCGCGCTTCCGTTAAACCCTGGGCGGCCCTCCCGCATCCGTAAACGAACAATCGCCGGTCCAGCGGAGCGCCCGGTTGCTTTTCCGCTTGCGGGGCGAGCTGCCTCCAAGGTCGGGCCCGTGGAAGCCGGAGGGGGTCGCCCGCCTGGTGGGCGGGTGTGCTCCGCGCGCTCGGGCCAGGGGCGGCGGGCGGACGTGCGGGGCTTCCTTTCCTGGCCGTGGGTGGCCGGGGTGGGGGAAACGGGGTAGTGACGCCGCTCTCGTCAAAATGCCGGTGACAGATTTCCGGGGCGCCGGTGTTCCCTGCTCCAACCGGGAGGCGCGTGCGGTGTCCGTCGATGTGGAGGCCTATTACCGACGTTACGGCCCCCAGGTGCTCCGGCGCTGTCGCTTCCTGCTGCGCGACGAGGAACAGGCCGTGGACGCCATGCATGACGTGTTCGTTCAGCTCCTGCGCTACCAGGCCGCCCTGAAGGACGCAGGGCCCTCCAGCCTGCTGCATCAGATCGCCACCCGCGTGTGCCTCAACCGCCTGCGCGGCGCGAAGCGGCGCCCCGAGGACCGCGACGACGAGCTCGTCCTGCGCATCGCCGCGTCCGGCGACACCGAGGCGCGCACCGCCGCCCGAGGCCTCCTGGACCGCCTCTTCGGCCGCGTCCCCGCGTCCAGCCGCGACATCGCCGTGCTCCACCTGGTGGACGGCATGACGCTGGAGGAGACCGCCCGCGAGGTGGGCCTGTCCGTGTCCGGAGTGCGCAAGCGCCTCCGGGCCCTGTCCGCTGTCCTGCAGGAGCTGGAGGCCGCATGACGTCCCCCCACCGCACCCCGGACTGGCTGCTGGAGCGCATCGCCCTGGGGGAGCTGCCCCCGGACGAGCTCTCCGCCGCCCGCGACCGCCTGGCCCGCGAACCCGACGGCCCCGCCCGCCTCGCCGCCCTGGAGGCCGACTCGCGCGCCACGCTGGAGGCCCTGCCCCCGGACCGCTTCGCCCGCGAGGTGAAGGCCCGCTTCGCCCGCGTCACCCCCCTCGCCGAGGCCCCCGCGTCGCGCCCTTCCTGGCGCTTCCTGCCCGCGCTGGTGCCGGTGCTCGCCGCCGCCACCTTCGTCGTCCTCGTCCGGCCGGGGGCGCCCGAGCAGCAGGAGGCGCGCGACCCGTGGGCGGCGACGGGGGCCCCCGCCGTCCTGGAGCCCACGCGCAGCAAGGGGTTGCAGCCTCGGCTCGACGTCCACCGCCAGGCCGACACCCGCTCCGAGCGCCTCACCGACGGCGCCCCGGCCCAGGCCGGTGACGTGGTGCAGCTGTCATACACCGCCGCCGGCCACGCCCACGGCGTCATCCTCTCCGTGGATGGCCGGGGCACCGTCACCCCGCACCTGCCCGCCCAGGGGGACACCTCCGCGCCCCTGGCGCGCGGCGGCACGCACGTCCTGCCCCGCGCCTACGAGCTGGACGATGCCCCCGGCTTCGAGCGCTTCTTCCTCGTCACCTCGGATCACCCCTTCGAGCTGGAGGGCGTGCTGGCCGCCGCGCGCGTCCTGGCCACCTCCCCCGAGGCGCGCACCGCGCCGCTGCCCCTGCCCGCGGGCCTGGGGCAGACGTCCTTCCTGCTGGAGAAGCCCTCCCCATGAGAGCGCTCGTCATCCTCCTGTTCGCGCTGGCCGCGGCGCCCCCCGCCCACGCCGCCGAGGCCGCCGCCGTGCGCCGGCTGGCGCTGCTCGTGGGCGTCAACGACGGCGGCCCGGAGCGCGTGCGGCTGCGCTACGCGGAGACCGACGCCAGGGCCTTCTCCACGGTGCTGTCGGAGCTGGGCGGCGTGCTGCCCCAGGACCGCGTGCTCCTCACGGACGTGGACCGCGCGGGGGTGCTCGCCGGCTTCGAGCGCGTGCGCCGCATGGCGGAGGGCGTCCGCACGGCCGGGGCCCGCCGCGTGGAGGTGCTGCTGTACTACTCCGGCCACTCGGACGACGAGGGGCTGCTGCTCAAGGGGCAGCGCCTGGACTACGGCGAGCTGCGCCGCTCGCTGGAGGGGCTGCCCGCGGACGTGAGGATCGCGGTGCTGGACTCGTGCGCGTCCGGCGCGTTCGCGCGCAAGAAGGGCGGCGTCTCGCGGCCCGCGTTCCTGGTGGACTCCGCCATCCAGGTGAAGGGCCACGCCATCCTCACCTCCTCCAGCGCGGACGAGGCGTCGCAGGAGTCGGACCGGCTGGGTGGCTCGTTCTTCACCCACCACCTGCTGTCCGGCCTGCGCGGCGCCGCGGACGTCACCCACGACGGCCGCGTCACCCTCACGGAGGCCTACCAGTTCGCCTTCCACGAGACGCTCGCGCGCACCGAGCGCACGCAGGGCGGCGCGCAGCACCCCAACTACGACATCGAGCTGGCCGGCACCGGCGACCTGGTGATGACCGACCTGCGCGCCACCACCGCGGGCCTGGTCCTCACCGAGCCGCTGGAGGGCCGCCTGTACGTGCGCGACGCGGTGGGCACGCTGGTGGTGGAGGTGCAGAAGCAGCCCGGCCGCGCCACCGAGCTGGGCCTGGCCCCCGGCGCCTACCGCGCCCGGCGCGAGTGGGACGGCGGCGTGGCGGAGGCGACCTTCACCCTGAGGGAGGGCGCGCGCACGCCGCTGGCCCCGGGGGACTTCCTGGGCGTGGGCCACGAGGCCACCGTGATGCGCGGCGGAGGCGGCGGCGTGCCCCCGTCCCCGCAGGGCCGCGTCCAGCTGCCGGTGAACCTGAGCCTCGTGCCAGCGATGAGCACCAACACGCTGCGGGCGGGCCGCGCGCAGGTGGAGAACCGCTTCGCGCTGGGCGTCGTCAACGGCGGCGCGGCGCTGGGCGGCGGGCTGGCGCTGGGCCTGGCGGGCAACGTGTACGACGCGGAGGTGTCCGGCCTGGCCATGGCGCTGGGCTTCAACACGTCCGGCGGCGACGTGGGCGGCGCGCAGCTGTCGCTCGTCACCAACGTGGCGGGCGGCGCGGTGACCGGCGCCCAGGCGTCGCTGGGGCTCAACGTGGCCAACGGGGACGTGGACGGCGTGGGGCAGCTGGCCCTGGGCGCGAACGTCGCGCGCGGCGCGCTGGGCGGCATGCAGGCGGCGCTGGGCGCCAACGTCACCACCGCGGACGCCACCGGGCTCCAGCTGTCACTGGGGGTCAACCACGCGAACGGCACGATGAAGGGCGTGCAGTTCACGCTGGGCGTCAACTCCGTGACGACGGCGGCGCGAGGCATCCAGGGGTCGGCGCTGCTCAACCGCGCGCCGTCCCTCACCGGCGTGCAGCTGGGGTTGATCAACGTGGGCGGCGACGTGTCCGGCGTGCAGCTGGGGTTGCTCAACGTCGCGGACACGGTGACCGGCGTGCAGCTGGGGCTGGTGAACGTCTCCGACGCGGTGAACGGCGTGCCGCTGGGGCTGGTCTCCTACGAGAAGGAGGGCCAGCTGCACCTGGAGGTGTTCGGCAGCGACGTGCAGCTCGCCAACCTGGCGCTGAAGTTCGGCGGCAGGCACCTCTACACGACGCTGCTCGCGGGCCTTGGCCCGGACGACCGCGTCCAGCGCTTCAGCCTGGGCCTGGGCGTGGGCGGGCACATCCCGCTGGGCTCGCGTTTCTGGGTGGACGTGGACGTCGCGGGCAGCCAGGTGCTGTCCACGCGGGAGCCGTTCTCCAGCGCGTCCAACACCCTGCTGTCGCAGGCGCGCGCCATGCTGGGCTTCCAGGTGATGCCGAGGCTGGCCGTGTTCGCCGGTCCCACCTACAACGTGGCGTTCACGTGGGGGGAGCCGGAGTTCGCGAAGCTGACCACGCTGCCGGTGCGCTCGCACGCCATCGGCACGGACACGCGCATGCAGCGCTGGCCCGGCTTCCAGATGGGCGTGCGGCTCTGAGGCCCACGCCGGGACCGCGCGGGACGCGGCCCCGGTGCGCGGGGACTCAGTCCACGACGCGGGTGGCGCGCAGGACGATGGCGTCGCCCGCGGGGCCGGCCTTGAGCCGCGTGTCCAGCGAGCCCTCCACCTTGAGGCCCCCGCTGAAGGCGCGCTTCATGAGCTCGCTGGCCTTCTCGGTGTCCCCGCCCGTGATGGCGCTCAGGTCGACCTCATGGAGGGTCTGGAGCTTCTTGTCCGGCGCGTCCGCGCTGAACAGGTCGTAGTGGTCGCAGGGCGGCGCGAAGCAGCGCTTCCCGTTGTCCTTGATGATGTAGAC
>JAFADT010000920.1 GCA_023424585.1 Pseudomonadota bacterium | reverse complement strand
CGACAAGATCATCAAGGCCGCGCACGAGACGGGTGAGGCGCCCGTGGACCTGGCCTCGCGCTTCGTGGAGGCCTTCCGCGAGGACGCCCGCGCGCTGCACCTGCGCGAGCCGGACGTGTCCCCCCGCGTGAGCGAGACCATCCCGGAGATCATCGCCCTCATCCAGACGCTCGTGGACAAGGGCTACGCCTACGAAGCGAAGGGCGACGTGTACTTCGCCGTCGACAAGGACGATGACTACGCGAAGCTGTCCAAGCGCAACCTGGAGGACCTGTGCCAGGGCGAGCGCGTGCAGCCCGGCGACCTCAAGCGCCAGCCCCTGGACTTCGCGCTGTGGAAGGCGGCGAAGCCGGGAGAGCCCTCGTGGGACAGCCCCTGGGGCAAGGGCCGGCCGGGCTGGCACATCGAGTGCTCCGCGATGAGCGAGAAGTTCCTGGGCCGCACCTTCGACATCCACGGCGGGGCGTTGGACCTCATCTTCCCCCACCACGAGAACGAGATCGCCCAGAGCGAGTCCGCCACCGGCCAGACGATGGCGAAGTACTGGATGCACTGCGGCTTCCTGGACCTGGAAGGCGCGAAGATGTCCAAGTCGCTGGGCAACGTGGTGCGCCTGCGCGACGCGCTCACCAAGGTGGATCCGGAGGCCCTGCGCTTCTTCTTCCTCTCCACGCACTACCGCCACCCGCTCAACTTCGGGGAGAAGGCGCTCCAGGACGCCGAAGGGCGCATGGAGTACTTCTACGAAACGCTGCGCAAGGTGGACGAGCGCGTCACGGGCAAGGACTTCGGCAAGGGCCCGCTGCACGGCGACCCCGCGCGCTTCCTCACGGACTTTGAGGCCGCCATGGACGACGACTTCAACACCGCGGGCGCGCTGGGCGCGCTGTCGGGCCTCTTCGGCTTCATGAACGAGCTCACCGACAAGCCGCCCGTGAAGGACAAGCCGCTGGTGGGCCGCACGCTCCAGGCGCTGCGCGAGCAGGTGCGCGAGACGTCCCGCGTCCTGGGCCTCTTCGAGGACGACCCGGGGGCCTGGCTCCTGCGCCGCCGCGACCGGGCCGTGCGCGAGCGCGGCATCGACGTGGCGGAGGTGGAGCGGCTGCTCGCCGAGCGGACCGCCGCGCGCGCCGCGAAGGACTTCGCCAGGGCGGACCAGGTGCGCGGGGCCCTCAAGGCCCTGGGCGTGGACATCATGGACACGCCTGCCGGCACCTCCTGGAAGGTGGCGGCGACGGCCTCCTGAAAACCCGCTGGGGGGCGCCCGTGCGGCCATGTTACGCACCGGGCCCATGAGGCTCCTCCCCGCGCTCTTCGTCTCGCTGTGCTCGGCCGCCGCGCTCGCCGCGGGCGCCTTCACCGTCACGCCGCAGGAGAAGACGGCCGAGCAGGCCATCACCGCGGACCTCCTGCGCGCGCACGTGCGCTTCCTGGCGAGCGACCTGCTGGAGGGCCGCGGCCCCGGCACGCGCGGCGACGCGCTGGCGCAGGAGTACATCGCCACGCAGTTCGAGGGCCTGGGCCTCAAGCCCGGCGCGGCGGGGGGCAGCTACTTCCAGCGCTTCGACCTGATGGGCATCCACAGCCGCCCGGGCGCGATGACCTTCCAGGCGAAGGCGGGCCGCGTGGAGCTCCAGCCGCGCGAGGACTTCATCGCCGTGTCCGGCGTGCAGACCCCGGAGGCGCGGCTGGACGCGTCCGAGCTCGTCTTCGTGGGCTACGGCATCGTCGCGCCGGAGTACCAGTGGGACGACTTCAAGGGCGCGGACCTGAGGGGCAAGACGCTGGTCATCCTCAACAATGATCCGGAGGACGATCCGCGCCTCTTCGCGGGCAAGACGCGCCTCTGGTACGGCCGCTGGGACTACAAGTACGAGCAGGCGGCGAAGACGGGCGCGGCGGGCGCCATCATCATCCACACCACGCCCAGCGCGGGCTACCCGTGGCAGGTGGTGCGCACGTCGTGGACCGGTGAGCAGTTCGAGCTGCCCTCCGGTGACGCCCCCCGCCTCCAGGTGAAGGCCTGGACCACCGAGGACGCCACCAGGCAGGTGCTGAAGCTCGCGGGGCAGGACCTGGACGCGCTGCGCGCCGCCGCCCAGAAGCTGGACTTCCAGCCGGTGCCGCTGGGCGTGACGGTGTCCCTGCGCATGTCCAACGAGGTGCGCCGCAGGCCCACGGCGAACGTGCTGGGGCTCCTGCCCGGCAGCGACCCCACGCTGGCGAAGGAGGTGGTGCTCTACAGCGCGCACCATGATCACCTGGGCAAGAAGGACGACGGCAAGCCCGGCGAGGACGTCATCTACAACGGCGCGCTGGACAACGCGGCGGGCGTGGCCGCGATGCTGTCCGTGGCCCGCGCCTTCGCCTCGCTGCCCACGCCGCCGCGCCGCTCCATCCTCTTCGCCGCGGTGGCCGCGGAGGAGTACGGCCTGCTGGGCTCCGCGTACCTCGCGGCGCATCCGCCCGTGCCCCCGGGCCGCATCGCCGCGGACATCAACGTGGACGGCGGCAACGTGCTGGGCCGCACCCGCGACATCACCGTCATCGGGCTGGGCAAGTCGTCGCTCGACACCTACGTCACCGCCATGGCGAGGACGCAGGGGCGCACGGTGAAGGCGGATCAGCTCTCCGACCGCGGGTTCTTCTACCGCTCGGATCAATTCAACTTCGCGCGGCAGGGCATCCCGGCCGCCTACTTCGGCAGCGGCATGGACTTCATCGGCCGGCCGGAGGGCTGGGGCAAGCAGCAGCGCGGCCAGTGGGAGACAAAGCACTACCACCAGCCTTCGGATGAGCTCCGCCCGGAGTGGGACCTGTCCGGCGCGGTGGAGGACGCGCGGCTGTTCTTCCTGGTGGGCGCCCAGGTGGCCAGGGCCCCGGAGATGCCCGCGTGGAACAAGGGCGACGAGTTCGAGGCCGCCCGCCTGAGGTCCCTGGAGGCACTGAGGGCCCCGGCCGCGAAGTAGGGGAGCGCCCCGTCCTTTGTTGGACGGACATGCACGAAGGTTCAGTACACAGGCGGCGGGGATGTTAGATCTGTCCCCTATGCCGGAGTTCGAACTCGTCAGTGAGCACAAGCCGCAGGGAGACCAGCCGAGGGCCATCGGGGAGCTGACCGAGGGCCTGCTTCGCGGCGACCGCTACCAGACCCTTCTGGGCGTCACCGGCTCGGGCAAGACGTTCACGATGGCGAACCTCATCGCCAACGTGAAGCGCCCCGCGCTGGTCATCGCGCACAACAAGACGCTGGCGGCGCAGCTGTACGGTGAGTTCAAGGCGCTCTTCCCGAGCAACGCCGTCGAGTACTTCGTCTCGTACTACGACTACTACCAGCCCGAGGCCTACGTCCCGTCGACGGACACCTTCATCGAGAAGGACTCGTCCATCAACGACAACATCGAACGGATGCGCCACTCGGCGACGCACAGCCTGCGCACCCGCAACGACGTCATCATCGTGGCCAGCGTGTCCTGCATCTACGGCCTGGGCGCCGCGCGCAGCTACGTGGACCTGGCCATCCGCGCCGCCGTGGGCGAGGACATGGGCCGCGACGGCTTCATGCGCAGGCTGGTGGAGGCCCAGTACGAGCGCAACGACCTGGACTTCCACCGCGGCACCTTCCGCGCCCGCGGCGACACCGTGGAGGTGTTCCCCGCCTACGAGGAGGAGCGCGCCGTGCGCGTCAGCTTCTTCGGCGACGAGGTGGAGCGCATCACCGAGTTCGACCCGCTGCGCGGCCAGACGCTGGGCCAGCTGGAGAAGATCGTCATCTTCCCCGCCAGCCACTACGTCGCCGGGGCGGACGCGCGCCAGAACGCCATGCGCACCATCCGCGAGGAGCTGGCCGAGCAGCTCCAGAAGTTCAAGGTGGAGGGCAAGCTGCTGGAGGCGCAGCGGCTGGAGCAGCGCACCATGTTCGACCTGGAGATGATCGAGCAGGTCGGCTACTGCAACGGCATCGAGAACTACTCGCGCCACTTCACCGGGCGCGCGCCGGGGGAGCCGGCCCCGTGCCTCATCGACTACTTCCCCCGCGACCTGCTGGTGCTCATCGACGAGAGCCACCAGACGGTGTCCCAGATCGGCGCCATGTACCGCGGCGACCGCGCGCGCAAGGAGACGCTGGTCAACTTCGGCTTCCGCATGCCCAGCGCCCTGGACAACCGGCCGCTGAAGTTCAGCGAGTTCGAGGAGATGGTCCCCCAGGCCGTCTTCGTCTCCGCGACCCCCGCGGAGTACGAGCTACAGAAGTCCAAGGGCGTGGTGGTGGAGCAGATCATCCGCCCCACCGGCCTCACCGACCCGGAGGTGGAGACGCGCCCCGCCGGCAACCAGGTGGATGACCTGCTGGAGGAGGTCCGCGTGCGCGCGTCGCGCAACGAGCGCGTGCTGGTGACGACGCTCACCAAGCGCATGGCGGAGGACCTCACCGAGTACTACAGCGACGTGGGCGTGAAGGTGCGCTACCTGCACTCGGACATCGACGCCATCCAGCGCATGGCGATCATCCGCGACCTGCGCCGGGGCGAGTTCGACGTGCTCGTGGGCATCAACCTCCTGCGCGAGGGCCTGGACATCCCCGAGGTGTCGCTCGTGGCCATCCTGGACGCGGACAAGGAAGGCTTCCTGCGCAGCCACGTGTCGCTCATCCAGACCATCGGCCGCGCGGCGCGCAACGTGAACGGGCGCGTCATCATGTACTCGGATCAGGTCACCGACTCCATGAAGCGCGCCATGGATGAGACGGCGCGCCGCCGGGACATCCAGCGCGCGTACAACCAGGAGCACGGCATCACGCCGCGCACGGTGAAGAGCAACATCTCCGACTTCACGGAGAACATCCCGGACTACGACGCGGGCGCGAGCGCGCTGCCCATGGCGGCGGAGGGCGAGAACGACCTCCTGGAGCCCAAGGAGATCAAGCGCCTCATCGAGGAGTTCACCGCCGACATGCTCAAGGCCGCGGACGAGATGCAGTTCGAGAAGGCCGCCGAGCACCGCGACCGCGTCCAGCTGCTCAAGGACATGGACCTGGGGCTCAAGCCCGCGTCCCGGTCGCTCCTGCGCGCGCCGGCCAGGGCGGTGGAGCCGCCCGGCACCACGCCCAAGAAGGGGCGGGGGCGCGGGCGCCCCTCCTCGTCGGGGGGCGGCCCGTCCGGGGCGGCGAAGCCCGCGGCCCGCTCGCGGTCGCGCAAGAGCTAGCGAGGCCCCGCCATGGACATCCGGCTGCAGGAGAAGCTGGACGCGCTGCCCACCGAGCCCGGCGTGTACCTGATGAAGGACAAGCGCGGGACCATCATCTACGTGGGCAAGGCCATCAACCTGCGCAGCCGCGTGCGCAGCTACTTCAACCGCTCCGGTGACACCCGCGTCTTCGTGTCCCTCCTGGACACGATGCTGGGCGACCTGGAGACGGTGCTCGTCCACAACGAGAAGGAGGCCCTCCTCCTTGAAAACGAGCTGATCAAGAAGCACAAGCCGCGCTTCAACGTCCTGCTCAAGGACGACAAGCAGTTCATCTCCCTGCGCCTGGACCGCAGCCAGCCGTTCCCCCGGCTGGAGGTGGTGCGCAAGTACGAGAAGGACGGCGCGCGCTACTTCGGCCCGTACTCCAGCGCGGGCGCCATCCGCGAGACGCTGCGCCTCATCAACCGCTTCTTCCGCCTGCGCACCTGCACGGACCACGTGCTGGCCAACCGCAAGCGGCCGTGCCTGCTGTACCAGATCGGACGGTGCCCGGCCCCCTGCGTCTACCCGGTGTCCCCGGAGGAGTACCGCAAGAGCGTGGACGAGGTGGCCATGTTCCTGGAGGGCAAGGCGGGGCAGCTCATCGAGGGGCTGCGCGCGCGGATGAAGCGCGCGTCCATGGCGCTGAAGTTCGAGGAGGCCGCGCGGGTGCGCGACCAGCTGCTCGCCATCGAGCGCAGCCTGGAGCGCCAGAAGGTGGCCACCACCGACTTCAAGGACCAGGACGTCTTCGCCCTGTACCGCGAGGGCGACCGCATCCTGTTCTACGTGCTGCACGTGCGGCAGGGCCGGCTCAACGGCGGCCAGGCCTTCCCCTTCGGCAGCCAGGAGTTCCCGGACGACGAGCTGCTCGCCTCGTTCGTGAACCTCTACTACGACCAGGGCGGCTTCGTGCCGGAGGAGGTCCTGCTGCCCCTGGAGCCCGGCGACGGCACCGACGGCCTGGAGGACCTGCTCACGGAGCGCAAGGGCGAGCGCGTGCGCGTCTTCGTCCCCAAGCGCGGAGAGAAGCATGAGCTGGTGAACATGGCCGTGAAGAACGCGGAGCAGGCGTTCGTGGAGCGCAAGCGCAGCAAGGACGAGACCGACACGGTCCTGTCACGCCTCCAGTCCAAGCTGGGCCTGCGCAACTTCCCGCGCCGCATGGAGTGCTACGACATCTCCCACTTCCAGAGCTCCTCCATCGTGGCGTCACAGGTGGCCGTGACGGACGGGGAGACGGACAAGTCGCGCTACCGCAAATACAAGATCAAGTCCGTGGAGAAGCAGGACGACTTCGCCAGCATGTACGAGGTCATCACCCGGCGGCTCAAGCGCGGGCTGGAGGACGGGGACCTGCCGGACCTGCTCGTCATCGACGGCGGCAAGGGCCAGCTCGCCAGCGCGCACGCGGCCATGAAGGACCTGGGCGTGGAGGGCGTGGACGTGGTGGGCCTGGCCAAGAGCCGCGACCAGGAGGTCTTCGACCGGGACGCGGAGAGCGCCAGGAGCCCCGAGCGCGTCTTCGTCCTGGGCCGCAAGGACCCCATCGTCCTGCCCCAGAACTCGGCGGAAATGTTCATGCTCACGCGCATGCGGGACGAGGCCCACCGCTTCGCCATCACCTTCCAGGGCAAATCCATGCGCAAGAGCTCGCTGCGCTCGGCGCTGGAGGACATTCCCGGCGTGGGCGAGGGACGGCGGAAGATGTTGCTGCGCCACTTCGGTTCACTCAAGCGGGTGGGCGAGGCCACCATCGAGGAGCTGACCGAGGTCGTGGGCCCGGCGATGGCCGAGCGCGTCCACGCGGGCCTGCATGGCGACCCGGAGGACGACACCGAGGACCCCGTGCGCGAGGCGTCGCTGGATGACGCTTCCGACCCTGTGCACGAAAAAGCGGATGGAGGGTCGCCACCCGGTGCGGCATGATTAAGTTCCGCTTCGGACGCCGGGGGGCTGGCCGCTGGAACCCGCGACGTTCCTAGGGTTTTTCATTGCGACCATGCTCGGCGCTGATTTATAGCGGTTGAAGATCCGAGCACGTTTGAAGAGGACGAGGGACCGACATGAGGCTGTATCCGAAGGTGATCCCGATCATCTCGCGCGAGGCCATTCAGCAGCTCATGCAGGACGGGGACATCGAGGTGGAGCCGATGCGCGTGGCCGACGCCGAGATGGACCTGTCCGCCATCATGCGTGAGTACCTCGCCAATGAAGAGCGTGTGAACCAGGCGACGCGCGAGGCCCTGGAGCGTCGGGGATATGACTACTCCAAGTTCAACCAGGTGAAGCGCGAGATGGCGGACGTGCGCGGCTTCAAGATGGGGGACGAGGGCATCGAGTACGTCATCAACCAGATGATTGAGTTCCTCCTCATCAGCCGGAACGTCGAGGAGGTCTACTCCGCCGATAACGGGCTGCGTCAGAAGATCAACCAGGTCATGAAGAAGCACCTGGACGTCGACGACGAGATCGACAAGGAGGCCCGCTCCCGGCTGAAGCACCTGCAGGAGGGCACGAGCGCCTTCGACATCGAGTACAACAAGACGGTCGAGCAGATCCGCCGCGCTCGCGGTCTGATTTAGTCCGGGGCGTGCCACGGCCCGCTCCGCTGCCTACCTTCAGCTTCAAGGGAGGCAGCGTCGATGGCGGGTCCAATCACGAGCATCTTGCTGTCCGGTTTCCTGGCGGCGGCGCCAGGGGGCGACGGGTTCACGTTCGAGGGCCGGGAGGCCAGCGCGAGGACCGAGCGGCCGGACGGTTACTTCTTCCAGGGTTCGCTTCCGTTCGGTGACCTGACCGAGCGCGGCACGGGGCAGGCGTCGCTCTCCGTGCAGGACCGGGTCGGCGTCGCGAACGCGACCTTCGGCGACAAGGCGGAGCTCTCCGCGAGCCTGCGCGTGGGCGGCACGGAGTACCGCGTGGAGCTGACGCAGGCGGGCTTCCCGCCCGCGCAGGCGATGTCGCGGGTGCCCGCGGGGCCGCTCCCGCCACCGCCGCCGCACCTCGTCGAGGGCGGGGTGCTGATGGGCACGCCCCTCTACGGTGAGACGGGCATCGGCTGGCGGGCGACGACCCGCGCGCACGCGGCGATGGCCGTGTGGGGCATTGGCAGCGTGTGGCGCAACGGGACGCTGCTGACGGACTCGGCGCTCATTCACGCGGCGGCGTTGGACGCGGGCACGTTCGCGGACGACGACACGAAGCGGCTGCTGCGGGAAGCGCGGCCGGGGGACGCGGAGCTGGTGGTGGTGGTGTGGAACCTGCCGCCCCAGGCGGAGCCGCGCGGGTTCATCCAGTTCCTCTTCGATGACGTGGCCATCGACGTGGACGGCGCTCGGGTGCCGTCGGTGGCGGTGGTGCCCACGACGGGGGAGCTGCCCGCGTCGCTCGCGTCGCTGACGCCGGTGGCGCCCACGGCGTTCCCGGCGGCGGTGGCGCCGGTGTCTCCGCCGCGCTTCGAGCAGGGCACGGGAGGCGGCGGCACGGCGGGGACGACGGGCGTGACGCTGGGGGCGGGGACGGCGGGGGCGACGAGCGTGGCCACGACCGTGCCGGCCCCGGGCGAGGCGACCACCGCGGGCGGCACGGAGCTGGCGACGACGAGTGGCGCCACGGGGCCGGCGACCACGAGTGGCGCGACGACCCCCGCGTCCACGGCGGGGAGCGGCAACACGCTGGGCGCGGCGGGGACGACGACGGTGGCTCCGAACGCAGGGCGCACGTTGCCTTCGGCGGCGCCCTCGACCTTCAGCGGCGCGTTCTCACCGGCGGCGCCGGCCAACCCGCCCTCGGCGGTGTCGGGCGTGCTGCCAGGCTCTTCCGCCACGGTGGGGCAGGGGACCTTCGCCACGCCGCCGACCGTGTCGGGCGTGTCCGTGGGGGGCTTCACGGCGCCGCAGGTGTCCCCGCCGGACTTCAACACCTTCG
>JAFADT010000861.1 GCA_023424585.1 Pseudomonadota bacterium | reverse complement strand
GGGGGGGGGGGGGGCCGCGGGGGGCGAGCCCCGTCCGTGTGGAGGTGCTGGAGGACTCGCGGGCGCTGGTGGTGCGGACCGACGGCGGGCAGGCGTGCACGGTGGAGCGCTGGCGGCTGCCGCCGGGCGCGCGCGAGGGGGACATCGTGGTGGACGGCCGCCTGGACCCGGAGCGGACGGAGGCGCTGCGACGCGAGGTGGCGCGGAAACGGGCCGCGCTGGCGGTTCCCCTTCCTCCGGGGCTCCAGCTGTGACGCGGGGGCGCGCCGGTGCCCCCCCGGGGGGATTGGCGTTGACGGCCCAGCCAGGATGGTGAACATGCGCGCGATGACGGAGTCCCTGCCCCATTTCGAGGATGCCCAGCAGGGACTGGTGCGGCACTTCGGCCTGTCGGAGTTCCGCCCCGGCCAGGCGCCCGTCATCAGCTCCGTCCTCAGCGGCCGCAACACGGTGGTGGTGATGCCCACGGGTGCAGGCAAGAGCCTGTGCTACCAGCTGCCGGCGCTGCTGTTGCCGGGCATCACGCTGGTGGTGTCGCCGCTCATCGCGCTGATGAAGGATCAGGTGGAGCAGCTCACCGCGAAGGGCATCCCGGCCACGTACATCAACTCGTCGCTGTCGGACGTGGAGCGGGCGGAGCGCCTGCGCAAGCTGCGCGCCCGCGAGTACAAGCTGCTCTACGTGGCGCCGGAGCGCTTCCGCAGCGGCAGCTTCCTGGAGCTGGTGGCCGGGCTGGGCGTGGAGCTGTTCGCCGTGGACGAGGCGCACTGCATCTCCCAGTGGGGCCACGACTTCCGGCCGGACTACGCGCTGCTGGGACAGGTGCGCAAGCGGCTGCGGCCCCCGCGCACGGTGGCCCTCACCGCCACGGCGACGCCGGAGGTGCGCGAGGATATCGTCCGGGTGCTCCTGATGAAGGACCCGGCGGTGTTCGCGCAGGGGTTCGACCGGCCCAACCTCTTCCTGGACGTGGTGAACGTCAGCGGGGACGAGGAGCGCCGGGACGCGTGCGCCGGCCTGGCGGCGAAGGGCGGCAGCGGCATCATCTACTGCTCCACGCGCAAGGCGGCGGAGGGGATGCACTCCGCGCTCGTCACGCGCAAGGTGAACGCGGTGCTGTACCACGCGGGCATGGAGGACGACGCCCGCCGCCGCGCGCAGGAGGACTTCATGTCCGCGAAGGAGGCGGTGGCGGTGGCCACCAACGCCTTCGGCATGGGCATCGACAAGCCGGACATCCGCTTCGTCGCGCACGCCAACATCCCCCGGGCGGTGGAGGCGTACTACCAGGAGATCGGCCGCGCGGGCCGCGACGGCAACCCCGCCACGGCGGTGCTCCTGTTCAACCACGCGGACGTGTACACGCAGGAGCGCCTCATCGAGAGCAGCCACCCGTCCGAGTCCGTGCTGTCGGACGTGTGGGCGCAGCTCCAGGCCGTGGAGGCGTTCGACCGGGGCGTGCACGCGCTCGCGGGCATGGTGGGCGCCAGCGAGTTCGAGGTCTCCGCCGCCCTGAAGATCTTCGAGCGCGAGGGCAAGCTGGAGCGCGGCGGCCGGGGCGAGGGCGAATACGGCATCACGCTGACGGACAGGGCCGCCAGCGCGCAGCCGCACGCGGCGGAGTCCCAGCGGCTGCTGCGCTCGCTGTTGGAGACCTTCCCGGTGGGGCGGCAGGCCACCACGGAGCTGCCCATCCTCGCGCGGCGCACGGGGCTGACGGAGGACGACGTCCGGCACGCGCTGGGCCTGCTGGAGAAGTCGGGCGCGGTGCGGGTGCGCCGTCCGTTCGCCGGGCGCGCCATCCGCGCGCTGGTGCGCGTCCCGTTCCGCGAGCTGACGGTGGACCTGTCCCGCGTGCGTGAGCAGGAGCGGCTCAACCGGCTGATGCTCAAGCGGATGGCGGACTACGCGTACACGCCGAAGTGCCGGCGCGCGTTCATCCTGCGCTACTTCGGGCAGGAGGACGCGGCGGCGGTGTGCGGCAAGTGCGACCGGTGCGCGGGCAGCATGATGCCCAAGCCTTCCGGCGCATCCTCGCGCTCCGCGCCGGCCGCGTCCGGGGCGCCGGTGATGGCGTACAGCGAGCTGGCGTCCACGGAGCTGCGCCGCTGGCGCAGGGACCTGGCCAAGGACCTGGGCATCGCGCCCTTCATCATCTTCAACGACGCGACGCTGCTGGGGCTGGCCGCCGCGCTGCCGGTGGACCGCGAGTCCTTCCTCGCGGTGAAGGGCACCGGCGAGAGCCGCTGGGAGCGCTTCGGCCCCAAGGTGGTGGACATCTGCCTGATGGCGCGCGCGGCGGGCCACGAGCCCCAGGCGGCGCCCGTGGCCCCGCGCATCCGCAAGGCGAAGTCGCGCCGCTAGCCGTTGCCGGGCGGCGGGCCTTTGCCCTCGCGGCTGGCGCGCAGGAGCGCCCACCGCAGCGCGCCCATGATGGCGCCCACCACCAGGGCCAGGAGGAAGATGACGGCCACGGTGACGACACCGAAGACGACGCGCACGCCCAGGTCCGTGATGCGGCCGCTGAAGTACGCGGCACGCAGCGGCGCCATGGCATGGACCAGCTCCAGCCCGCGAGCCGGCAGCGAGTCCAGCGCCATGGAGAGGCGCTCGACGAAGGGAGCGGGGTACCACCGCCGGATGACCTCCACGACGATGCCCGCCAGCAGGTAGAGCACCGACAGCAGGAAGGCGTTGCCCCACATGACCTGCAGCAGCGGGGAGGACGGGGGCCGCGAGTCGCTCACGTCGACCACGCTAGCGCGACGCCCGGCGCTTGAGGAGCGGAAGGGCCTTCTTCACCCGGTTTGCCTCCGGCGCCCCCCCCGCGAGCCTCAGGAAGGCCTCGTAGGCCGCCACCGCCCGGGGCAGCTCCGAGGACTCGCGCGCCAGCACGTCCGCCAGCGCCAGGTGCGCCATTCCGTCCGTGGGCTCCAGCTCCACGGCCCTGGCCAGCGCCTCCCGCGCGGGGGCCTCCTGCCGCTGCTTGAAGGCCACCAGCCCCAGGGCCAGGTACGCGCGCCCGCTGTAGGGGGCCAGCTTCACGGCCTCGTCCGCCGCCGCGCGGGCCTCCTTCACGGCCCCGGCGCCCAGCAGCACCCGCGCCAGCGTCGTCTGGGCGAAGGCCTTGTCCCAGACGGTGGGCGCCTTGTCGGCCAGGTCCTGCAGCGTGCGCGCCGCGCCACGGCCACCGCCCGGCAGCTGCGTGTAGAGCTCGCCCACGCGGCCGCACGTGGCGTCCGGGCCTTCCCGCCGCGCCGCCGCGAAGGCCGCGTCCGCGCTCTCCACCTGCCCCTGGCGCAGGAACGCCTGGGCGATTTCACAGAAGGTGTCCGGGTCCTTGGAGTTCAGCTTGTTGGCGCGCTCCAGCGCCGAGAAGCCGCCCTTCGCGTCGCCGTTGGCGAACAGGAGCGCCGCGCGAAGCCGCTGCCCCTCCGCGTCGTCCGGCGCCAGCTTCACCGCCCGGCCGGCCGCCCCTTCCGCCTCCTTGCGGCGGCCGGACTGGTACAGCGCCAGCGCGAAGCCCTTCTGCGCGGCCGCGTTGCCTGGGTTGTCCAGCTGCCACGCCTCGAACTGCTTCAGCGCCTCCGGGGTACGGCCCAGCGCCAGGAGCGCGCGGCCCAGGGCATCGCGGGCCTCGCCGTGCGCGCCGTTGCGCTCCACCGCCTGCGTCAGCGGCTTGAGCGCCATGTCCGGCAGGCCGCGCGACAACAGGAGCCGCCCCAGCGAGCACGCGCCCTCGTAGTCGCGAGGATCCTTCAGCGCCTCGTCGAACTGGGCCTGCGCCTTGTCCAGCGCGCGCTCGCGCCAGTACACCTGCCCCAGCGCCACGCGCAGGTCCGTGCGGGGCTTCTTGGCCAGCGCCTTCTCCAGGACGTCGCGCGCCTGGGCGCTGTTGCCCTCGTTCGCGTCCGCCAGCGCGAGCCACGCGACGGCCTCCGGCGGGTAGCGGTCGTTCACGCGGGTGCGGCCCAGCTCCGCGCGGGCGCGCTTCCAGTCTCCGAGCCGCGCGTATGCCGCGCCCCGCACCAGCGCCACGTCGCGGCCCCCGTCGGCCTCCAGCCGCTGCAGGGCCTCCTTCTCGCGGTCGCGGTCCACCAGCGTGCGCCCCAGGCC
>JAFADT010000807.1 GCA_023424585.1 Pseudomonadota bacterium | reverse complement strand
TGGTGCGCGCGGCCTTCGGTACGAGCCCATGACCGCGACGGCCCGTGTGCAGGACGCGGACAGGTCCGCGCCCGCCGCGGAGCAGGACCGGGAGCGGCGCTTCCAACCGCCGCGCGAGGCGCTGGCGTCCTTCCTGGGTGCCATCCACGGCTGGACGTCCCGCCACCTCTACGCCCCGGACCTCCCCGTGGCCTACACGCGCACGACCTACCTGGACACCGACGGCCTGGACTTCCTGGGCACGTGCCACTCGGGCCAGGCGGAGCGGCTGCGCCTGCGGGAGTACGCGGGCGCGGCCCACCCCTCGGAGGCGCCGGTGCTGACGGGGACGCGCTTCCTGGAGCTCAAGCGCAACCACGGCGAGCGGCGCACCAAGGTCCGCCTCCCCGTCACGGAGGCGGAGGCCCGCGCGGTGCTCACCGGCCAGCTCCTGCCGGTGGACGGCGCCGCCGCGCGGCTCTTGCGACAGGCGAGCCTCTCGCCGGTGCGGCCCTGGGTCACCGCCTGGTACCAGCGCACCACGCTGGCCACGGTCTCCCGCGACGTGCGCATCACGCTGGATGAAGGGCTGGTGTTCGCGCTGCCGCCGGACACGCCCCCGGCCGCGGCGCTCGCGGCCCCCACGCGGCTGCTGGGCCGGGCACCGCCCTCGACGGTCGTCGAGGTGAAGTGGAAGCGCGACGCTCCCTCCTGGCTGGAGGAAGCGCTGTGGGGGCTGTCGTCGCATGAGACAGCCGCCTCGAAGTTCGAGCAGGGCATGCGCGCGCTCCTTGAGGACGCGCGTCCCACGAAGTGAATCCCCCGAAGGAAGCCCCCCTCCCGTGCCACCGAGACTCCGCCCCCCTTCTGGCCGTGCCATGCCCGCGCGCGGGCTGCTGCTGACGTCGATGCTGCTCTGCGCCTCCGCCAACGCGCGGGAGGCCGTCAGCTCGCTTCCCCCCGCCGCTTCGGAGGACACCGCCCCCCCGCCAGTGTTCACGGAGGACGGCGCAGGGCCGTCGGCCCGCGCGTCCTCGGAGCCCGCTTCCGCCCCCTCCTCAGCCGCGCCCGCGCCCGCCGAGGGCGTGGGCCCCCCGTCCTCCTCGCGGACGCTGCCGGAGCCGCCTCCCGCCGCCGGGCCGTTGCCACCGCCTCCGGACGACGAGACGGGGGCGGATGCGCCACCTCCCACCTTGCGGCTCCCCACCGGCTCCGGCGTCATCGAAGTGGGTGGCCGGCTGTCGGTGCGGGAGACGGTGGACTCGCGCCCGGACAAGGTCTGGTCCGGACGGCTGTCCCTGCCGGCGACGCGCCTGGAGGCCACCTACCGCTTCAAGAAGAAGCTCAAGGCGGTGGTCGAGTTCGACGTGCAGGACGGCCTGAAGGACGCCTACGCCTGGCTGGACCTGCCCCACGGCTTCGCCATCCGCGCGGGCCAGTTCAAGGTCCCCCTGTCGCTCATCGAGCTGGCGTCGTCCCGGTCGCTGCCGCTCGCGCGACGGGGCCTCTTGCGGGACGTGCTGCGCGACGCGCTGGTGCTCAGCGGCCGCAGGCCCGGCGCCCAGCTGGAGTGGAAGTGCAAGGGCTGCGCGGTGGACCTGAAGCTGCGCGCGGGCGTGTGGCAGACGGGCCATGACACCGGCAAGGTGGACCTGGCCAAGGGGCTGGGCGTGGTGCCCGCCTTCCGGGGCACGCTCAGGCTGGGCACCGTGGAGCTGGGCGCGTCCGCGCTGCTCCAGCCCGCGGGCGCCATCGACGGGGGCTCGCACACGGGCTGGACGGCGGGGCTGGACGTCCAGCACGAGCTGCCCGTGGGGCGCGGCGCGCTGCGCACCTGGGGCGAGGTGCTGGCGGGCCGCACCGAGCTGCTCACCGGCCTGGAGGGGCCCTTCCTCACCGCGCGGGCCTTGAGCGGCTGGCGCATCGGCGGTGGGACGTCAGGCGCGCTGTTCGTGGAGCCCTTCGTGATGCTGTCCGCGCTGGATCCGGACCGCACGCTCCACCAGGACCTGGTGTGGGAGGGCGCCGCGGGCCTGAACGTCGGCCAGCTCCGCCGCTGGCGCCTCCAGGCCCAGGCGGAGGTGCGCAAGGCCGGTGACGCCGTGCCCGCCGCCGTCACGGCGCTGGAGGACAACCTGGCCTCGCGCAAGGCCGTGCTGTTGCAGATGGAGGTCTCCTTCTGATGTTCATCGTGTTCGAGGGAATCGACGGGTCGGGCAAGACGACGCTGTCCAACCGCGTGGCGCGCGAGCTGCGCCGGGCCGGGCTCACCGTGCGCCACGTGCGCGAGGACGGGCGGCTGGCCTCGCCCGTGTCGGAGGGGCTGCGGCGCTTCACGCGCGACCCGCTGCACCTGGCGCTCACCCCCGTGGCGGAGCTGCTGCTGTACGCGGCGCGCGAGGCGCAGCTGCTGGAGGAGGTGACGCGGCCAGCGCTGGCGGAGCACGACGTCGTCATCGCCGACCGCTTCCTCTACACCGCGGAGGTGCTGGCCCGCTTCGGCCGGGGCCTCCCGGAGGCGGAGGTCCGCGCCGTGCTGGACACCTGCCAGCGCGGCCTCCAGCCGGACCGCGTCTTCCTCATCGACGTGGACCCCGCCATCGCCCGCGCCCGCCGCCGCGCGTCCAAGCTGCTGGCGAAGGACCGCTCCACGCCGTCGCGCAAGGGGCTCACCGGCTCGGGCCTCCAGGCCCGCCTGCGCGCCGGCTACCGCGCCCTGGCCGCCGCGAGCCCGGAGCGCTGGAGCGTCATCGAGAACACCGACGTCCCCCTGGACGAACAGGTGACCCGGCTGGTGGAGGACGTGCTGCGCGTCCGGCGCGGTGAGGCGCCCCTCCCTCACGAGGGCCTGGCGCGGCCCCCCGCCCCGGCGCGCTCGCTGCCGGAGGCGCGCGGCCGGTTCCTGGCGCGGCTGGATGGCTGGGCCG
>JAFADT010000844.1 GCA_023424585.1 Pseudomonadota bacterium | reverse complement strand
ACCCTGGAGCTGCCCGCGTTGGGCGCGCTGGCCGGCCGCCGCACCGGGGAGTTTCCCGCCATCCGGCCAGAGCCGACCCGCACCGGGGAGTTTCCCGCGCTCCGGCCGGAGGCACCGCGTCCGGCGGAGCCTTCGCGTCGGCCTGCGGCGGATCGGCCCTCCGGTTCCTTCGCGGCGGTGCGCGCGGAGCCGCCCGCGTCCCGGCCCCTGGCGGAAGCACCGCCCGCGCGGCCCAGCGGTTCGTGGCCCCAGCTGTTGCCGCCCGCCGAGCGCCTGAACATGGCCGTGCGGAAGATGGCGCAGGGCGACTTCCCGGCCGCCATCGACGGCGTGAAGCGCCTGCTGGTGGACGAGCCCTCCGACCTGGACGCGCTCCTGACGCTGGGCAACCTGTACTCGCTCACGGGGCGCATCGCCGAGGCGCGCGACACGTTCGCGCAGGCGCTCCAGCGCGAGCCGCTGTGCGTGGAGGCGCGCGTCTTCGGTGGCGTCGCGGCGATGCAGGCCGGGAGCATGGCCGAGGCGCGGTCCGAGCTGGCCAAGGCCCTGTTCCTGGAGCCCACGCTGGCCATCGGCCACTACCTGCTGGCCCAGGTGCAGGAGCGCACGAAGGACTTCGAGGCGGCCCGGCGCAGCTACCGCAACGCCGTCGCGCAGCTCAAGTATCCGCAGCGCCCGCTGGCGGGGCACTACCCGGAGATGCTCGACTCCGCGGAGTCCATCTCCCGCGCGGCCCGCTACGCGCTGGCCGCGCTGGAGGAGCAGCCGGGCTGAAGACCGCGGCCCGGCGCACGGCGGACCTGGTCAGTCCAGGTTGCCCTTCACCTGGTCCAGGCTCTTGGACGGATCCAGGACCGCGCCGAACTTCTTCTGGATGTACGTCTTGGCCTGGCTGCGCAGGAGCATGCCGGGGTCGGTGCCTTCACCGGACACGGCCTTGTCCGTGATGACGAAGCTGGCGTCCAGGTTGATGCCCATCACCTTGCCGGCGAGCTTCGCGCCCTCGTCGCCCTGCCAGTCGGACTTCACACCGTACTTGGTGCCCCAGTACTGCAGCAGGTGCTCGACGCGCTTCTTGACCTCGTCCTTGGGAAGGTTGTGGGGGACCTCGAACTTCATCGTGCCCATGGCTGACTCCTGGTTCCGAGAATGCGGGTGCGTCCGCCCGGTTTAGTGAGCCCGGGCCGGAAAGTGAACCGCCGTCTTCAGGGGGATGTCCACCGGCGGCCTACCGGGCGGTCTTCCGGCGGGACTTCTTCATCCCCTCGGGGGCCTTGGCGTCCGCTGGCGGGGCGCCCCAGCGCTCCAGGTACGGGGCCAGGTCGAACTTCTCCGCGGTGCGCGGAGAGATCATGGGCCGCACCTTCCCCAGCACCGGGCGCTCCTGGAAGGGCCGGTCGTGCAGCCCCAGGACCCACATGAAGTTCGCGACGCTCGCCGGGTCGCGCCCGTCCACCGCGTAGGTGTCGTTGAGCCTCGCGATGCGGGCCAGCGCCACCTCGGGCGTGGGGCTCCACTCCAGGAGCTTCTTCCCCCAGAGCATGCGCAGGTAGTTGTGGATCCGCCCGCGCTCCCGCAGCTCTCGCTGGGCTGCGTTCCAGAGCGCGTCCCGGGTGCGGCCCTGCGCCAGCTCCTCGTCCGTGTAGAGGTGCGGGCGCGGATCCTCCCGGTGGCGCGTCAGCGTCTCGCGCGCCCAGGCGGGCAGGGAGTCCACGCTCAGCTGCTTCGGGCCGGGCGTGTGGAAGCAGTAGTTGAAGCCCAGCTCGCGGCGCACGAGCAGCTCCTCCACGAAGGCCTGCACCGCCGGGTGGTTCAGGCCCTTCGCCGCGATGGCCGCGCGCGCCGCCTCGCCGGGGAAGAGGTTGCCCCAGTGGAAGTAGGGCGACAGGTTGGACTGCTGGCCCAGGCCCGGATCACTCCGGCCGGTGTCGTAGCCCTCCAGCCGCTCGCGGACGAACGCGCTCAGCGCCTGGAGGCCCGCCTTGCGTCCACCGCGCTCGGGCACGGGCTTCACGGAATGGTCCAGCGCGAACGTGTCCAGCGCGGCCCGCGCCTCCACCGCGTCGGACAGCTCGAAGTCCGGCTGGAGCTTCGCGCCGGACACGCGGGGCCTCCGCTTCGGCAGCGTGCGCTCCAGGTACTCCGGCCACAGCTTGCGCAGCTTGGGGCGCAGCGCGTACGCGCCCACCTGGGCGGCGGGGATGCGCTGCATGGGCACCACGCACGACGCGTCCACCGCGAGGAGCGGGACGCGCAGCGCCCTGGCCGCGCCGCGCAGGTGGCCGGGGATGATGTACGTGGGGAACAGGTCCGACACGACGGCCGCGGCGCGCCGGCCCAGGCGGGCGATCCGGTGCGTGTGCTCCTTCTTCGTGCGCGGCAGCTCCAGCCAGTACGGCAGGCCGCGCGCGGCGCAGCCCTTCGCCATGTCCGCCATGCCCTCCAGCGCCCACGCGTGGAGGCGCTCCGAGGCGTAGGGATAGTCCGGGCGGAGGGCCTGGTAGACGACGACGGGCAGGCCCAGGTGGTTGCCCAGCGCGATGGCGGCGTCCAGCGCGTGGTTCTCCTCCCAGCGGTGGTTGACCATGCACCAGTAGAGGACGAAGTCCCGCTGACCGGGAGGGAAGGGGGCCTCGTTCACCGCCTGCACGCGGGCGGAGTCGACGCCGAGCTCGGACCACGAGATGCCTTCGGGCATGGGTTCGCGAGAATCTTCGACGCGCGGCGGAAAACCAACACGGGCGCACCGGTTGTGGTTTTCTGCCGGACGGCCGGACCCAAGGAGCCCCTCGCGTGTCACATCGTCGAACCTGGAACCTCCCTGTCACCGTCCTCGCGGTCGCATTGTTGACGTTGCCGGGCCTCGCCCTCGCGCAGGCGGGGGGCACGGGGGTCTATCCGGCGCCGCAGCCGCCGCCTCCGCCCGCGCCGGGCATGTATCCGGCGCCGTCGTCGCAGGGGGCGCCCCAGGCGGAAGAGCCGCGGCCCGTGGCGCCTTCCAACGACGGCTATGGGCAGGCGCCGTCGGACGCCGACGTGCCTCCGCCCTCGCAGGCCGCGCCCCAGGCG
>JAFADT010000843.1 GCA_023424585.1 Pseudomonadota bacterium | reverse complement strand
CATCCGCGGCGCGCGCGAGCACAACCTGAAGGACGTGTCCGTGCGCGTGCCGCTGGGTGTGCTGTGCGCCATCACCGGCCCCAGCGGCTCCGGCAAGAGCACGCTGATGGACGAGGTGCTCTACCGGCACCTGGCGCGCGGGCTGGGCGTGAAGGACGTGGAGGCCCCCGGCGACGTGGCGGCGGTGGAGGGCGGGGCGCAGGTGGAGGCCATCACCTTCGTGGATCAGTCCCCGCTGGGGCGCACGTCGCGCGGCAACGCGGCCACGTACACCAAGGCATGGGACCGGCTGCGCGAGCGCTTCGCCTCGGAGCCCGACGCCCAGGCGCGGGGCCTGACGTCCGCGCACTTCTCCTTCAACGTGGACAAGGGCCGCTGCGAGGCCTGCGGCGGAGAGGGCTACGAGACGGTGGAGATGCAGTTCCTCGCGGACGTGGCCCTCTTGTGCGCGGTGTGCCAGGGCCGGCGCTTCAAGGAGGAGGTGCTCGCCGTCCGCCACCAGGGCTTCAGCGTGGCGCGGGTGCTGGAGATGACGGTGGACGAGGTGCTCCAGCACTTCGGCGCCGACCCGGCGCTGAAGCGCACGCTGGGGCCGGCGCAGCGGCTGGGCCTGGGCTACCTGCCCCTGGGCCAGCCCCTGTCCACGCTGTCCGGCGGCGAGGCGCAGCGGCTCAAGCTGGCGCGCGCGCTGGCGAGCGACCCGAAGGGCACGCTCTTCCTCATCGACGAGCCGAGCGCGGGCCTCCACGCGGAGGATGTGCGCCACGTGATGGCGTCGCTGCACGCGCTGGTGGACCGGGGCGCGAGCGTCATCGTCGTGGACCACGACGTGTCCGTGATGAAGGGCTCGGACTGGATCATCGACCTGGGGCCCAAGGGGGGCCGCGACGGTGGCCGGCTGGTGGCGGAGGGCACGCCCTCGGACGTGGCGAAGGCGCGGGACAGCGCCACCGCCGCCGCGCTCCGGGGCGAGGGCAGGCCGCTGGCGAAGGCGGTGAAGCCGCGCCGCCCCGGGAAGGAGGCGCCGCCCGCCATCGAGGTGGAGCACGCGCGCGAGCACAACCTCCAGGACGTGTCCTGCCGCATCCCCCTGGGGAAGCTGACGGTGGTGACGGGGCCCAGCGGCTCCGGCAAGAGCTCGCTGGTGTTCGACGTCGTCTTCGCGGAGGGCCAGCGCCGCTTCCTGGAGACGCTGACGCCGTACGCGCGGCAGTTCCTGCCCACGCTGCCGCGCCCGGACGTGGAGCGGATCAGCCGCATCCCGCCCACGGTGGCGCTGGAGCAGCGCACGTCGCGCGCGGGGGCCACCAGCACCGTGGCCACCGTCACGGAGGTGGCCCACTACCTGCGGCTCATGTACGCGAAGATCGGCGAGCCGCACTGCCCGCATGACGACACGCCCATCGGCGCCACCGCGCCCGCGGCGCTCTACGCGCAGGTGCTGGCGACGAAGGGCGACGGACAGGTGCTGGCGCCCGTGGTGCGCTCGCGCAAGGGCACGTACCTGGACGTCTTCACCGCGGCGGCCCGCGCGGGCATCACCCAGGCCATCGTCGACGGGGAGCGGGTGTCCACGGACGACCCGCCGCGCCTGGCGAAGACGAAGGAGCACGACATCGATCTCGTGATGTACGAGGGCCGGCTCGCGAAGCTGCCGCGCGAGGTGTTCGAGGCCTCGCTCAACTGGGGCAAGGGCGCGGTGAAGCTGCGCACGGGCAGGGCGGAGACGCTGCTGTCCAGCGAGCGCACCTGCCCGAAGTGCGGCACCGCCGTGCCGGAGCTGGATCCGCGCTGGTTCTCCTTCAACACGAAGCAGGGCCGCTGCGAGTCGTGCGAGGGCACCGGCGTGCAGGGCGGCGCCGCCGCCATGGCCGAGGGCGAGACGGCCCCCTGCCGCGCCTGCGGGGGCACCCGCCTGGCTCCGGTGCCGCGCGCGGTGCGGCTGGAGGGCGCGCGCTACCACGAGGTGGTGCAGGCGTCGGTGACGGCCGCGCTCGCGCGCGTGCGCACCTGGAAGCTCAAGGGCGACCGGGCGCTCTTGGGCGAGACGGCGCGGCAGGAGATGCTGCGGCGGCTGGAGTTCCTGGAGCGCGTGGGCCTGGGCTACCTGTCCCTGGACCGCAACGCGGCCACGCTGTCCGGCGGCGAGATGCAGCGCCTGCGGCTGTCCGCGCAGCTGGGCGCGGGCCTCACCGGCGCGATGTACGTGCTGGACGAGCCCACCATCGGCCTGCATCCGCGCGACACGCACCGGCTGCTCGACAACCTGCGCGCGCTGGTGGAGACGGGCTCCACGGTGCTGGTGGTGGAGCACGACTCGGACACCATCCGCGCCGCGGATCACCTGCTGGACCTGGGCCCCACGGGCGGCCGGGGCGGTGGCCACATCCTGGCGGAGGGCACGCCGGACGTGGTGCTGGAGTCGGACTCGCCCACCGCGCGGGCGCTGCGGGCCGCGCAGGTGCGGCCTCCTTCCGGCCGGGGCGAGCCGAAGGCCTGGGTGGAGCTGAAGGGCGCGCGCGCGAACAACCTCCAGCGCGTGGACCTCAAGCTCCCGGTGGGACGGCTCAACGTCGTCTCCGGCGTGTCGGGCTCCGGCAAGAGCACGCTCATCCGGCAGGTGCTGTACCCGGCGCTGCGCGACAGGCTGGGGCTCGTCACCGCGAAGCCCGGCGCGTTCGACTCGCTCAAGGGCACGGAGTCCCTCAAGCGGGTGCTGTCGGTGGATCAGTCGCCCATCGGGCGCACGCCGCGCTCGGTGCCGGCCACGTTCCTGGGCATCTGGGATGAGCTGCGCCGCGTGTTCGCGGCCACGCCCGAGGCGAAGATCCGCGGCTTCGGGCCCGCGCGCTTCTCCTTCAACACGGCCAGCGGCGGCCGCTGCAAGGTCTGCGAAGGGCAGGGCGCCATCTCCCACGAGATGTCCTTCCTGCCGGACGTCGTCACGCCGTGCGAGGCCTGCAACGGGGCGCGCTTCGACGCCGCCACGCTGGAGGTGCGCTACCACGGCCTCACCGTGGGCGACGTGCTGCGGCTGTCCGCGGACGAGGCCAAGGACGTCTTCCGCGCGCTGCCCAAGGTCGCCGCGCCGCTGGAGTGCCTGGCGGACCTGGGCGTGGGCTACCTCCAGTTGGGACAGGGCTCCAACACGCTGTCCGGCGGCGAGGCGCAGCGGCTCAAGCTGGCCGCGGAGCTGACGGCCTCCTCCCGCCACGAGCCCACGCTGTACGTGCTGGACGAGCCCACCACCGGCCTGCACCTGGGCGACGTGGAGAAGCTGATCACGTTCATGGCCCGGCTGGTGGACCGGGGCGACACGCTGGTCGTGATCGAGCACCACCCGTCGGTCATCGCCGCGGCGGACCACGTGGTGGAGCTGGGGCCGGAGGGCGGCGAGGGTGGAGGTCGCATCGTGGGCGAAGGGACGCCTCGCGAGGTGGCGAAGCTCAAGACACCCACGGGCCGGGTGCTCAAGTCGGTTTTTTCCGCTGAAGAACCCCGTGCGCGCGTCGCCTCACGCGGACGGTGAAACGACGCGCCCCTTCCGGCATCCTGCGCCCGCCATGAGAACCTCCCTGCTCCTCGCCGCCGCGGCGGTGCTCTCCCTCTCCCCGGTGGCCTCCGCCGAGGACAAGACCGAGAAGAAAGCCATGTCCTTCCACCAGCTCACCGCCAACCGGCTCGACGGCAAGCCCGAGAAGCTGTCGGACTTCCAGGGCAAGGTCGCCCTCGTCGTGAACACCGCGTCCGAGTGCGGCTACACGCCCCAGTACAAGGGCCTCCAGGCGCTCTACGACAGCTACAAGGACAAGGGCGTCGTCGTCCTGGGCTTCCCGTCCAACGACTTCGGCGGACAGGAGCCGGGCACCTCCGAGCAGATCGCGAAGTTCTGCGAGCTGCGCTTCAAGGTCACCTTCCCCATGTTCGAGAAGGTGAAGACGAAGGGCGAGGGCCAGTCCCCCGTCTACGCGTTCCTCGCCAGGGACCTGGGCGAGCCCAAGTGGAACTTCCACAAGTACGTGGTGGGCAAGGACGGCCAGGTGAAGGCCGCGTTCCCGAGCAGCGTGACGCCCGACAGCCCGGAGCTGAAGGCCGCCATCGACAAGGCGCTCGCGGAGAAGTGACCGTCGTTCCCCGGCTCGAGGTCCCGGCTGTCAGGGGCCTCGCCGGGAGTCGCGCGCTGACGGCGGCTACTTCTGCTCCTTCGGCTGGGGCGGGAACTTCTCCAGCATCTTCTCCACGCCCTTGTCGATCTTGTCGTTGGTGGCCTGGAGGCTCGGGCTGTCGCCCAGGTTCGCCTGGGCCGTGCCGCGCCAGATGAGCGTCTTCGCCCGCGCGTCCACCACGTCGAGGATGAGGGTGCCCACGTCATACTGGCGCACGTACGTCTCCGAGGGCCCGTAGAACGACCCCCAGAAGGGATCCCACGGGTAGCCCCAGTAGCTGTCCACCGTCTCCGCGGACAGCCGCGTGTTGATGGCGCCCTGCCAGCCGATGAGGAAGTCCGGATCCCCGCTCGCGTCCACCTTCTGGTAGCCGCGGGCCTGGAGGTCGCGGTCCACCGCCCCCGTCACCTGGGAGTTGGTGATGTCGTTGTTGATGCGCGTGTCCTCCGACTGCTGGGGATGCGACAGCCACGCATAGGTGTGGAACGCGTTGATGCGCTGGACGGCGGCAGGGTCGTAGTTGGTGCCGACCTTGACGCCCGAGCAGGACGCGAGCCCGAGGCCCACGAGCAAGGGGAGGACACGGGACAGCAGACGCATGGCGGACTCCATGAGGGCGGGCGCGTCCCCTGGAGGCGGGACACGGTCAACGCCATGACGTTGGGGCTGGCCTCCGGGGACGACCGCCCGCGCCCGCCCGTCCGCCTCCGACCGCCGGGAGGGGCGGCCTCAGTCGCCGCGCGGTTCCTTCAGTCCCTTGGCCTTCATCCACTTCGCGCCCTCGGAGCGGGCCATGACCATGGCCAGCCGCGCGCGCTTCTGCGGGGACAGGTCCTTGGCGAGCGCCTGGTACAGCTCCCGGTCCAGCGCGGCGATCCGCGCCCGTGCGTCGAAGACCTTCTGCGCCGCCGCGTCCACCTGGCCCAGCGCCGCGCTGTCGCCGCGCGCCGCCAGGTGGAGGATGCGCGCCGAGTCCCGCACCTGCTCGCGCAGCGGGCGGCGCTGGTCCTCGAAGCGGCGCAGCGTCTCATCCACCTTCAGGGCCTGCGCGCTGTCCAGCTCCAGCGTGTCCGCCAGCTCCAGCACCTGCCGCAGCCGCAGCCGCTGCTCGGCCCGGGCCATGCGGTCGGCGTCACGGGCTCCTGGCTCCTTCGGTCCGGGCTGCGCCAGCGCCATCACCGGCAGCGCGAACGCGAGCGCCCAGGTCATCCGCTTCATCGTCTTCACAGTGTCCCTCCCAGGTCGAAGTCCCCGTCCAGGTCCGGGTCGTCCCACGTCAGGTCCTCGTCCAAGCCGTACCCCGAGCCGTCATCGTCCAGCGGATCCAACCCGGCCCACGCCTCGAAGGCGGCCAGCGTCTCCGCGTCCACGTCGTCGCGGGCGCCAGCGGACTGCACGGCGGCCGACGTCGCCGCGCGCTGGGGCGCCTTGAGCCGCTCCAGCGCGGAGGGCCCCAGCATCAGCGCCACCACCGCCGCCACGGCCGCGAGCGACCCCAGCGCCCGGCGGCTCATCCCCCGGCGCGTCTGCTCACGGCGCCAGGCCGCCAGGGTCCTCGCCCCCAGGCCCTCCTGCGCGCGCACCTCCACGGGCGTCTGGGGCGGCAGCGCCACCAGGCCCAGGACCTCGCGAGCGGAGGCCACCTCCGCCTGGCAGGCCGCGCAGGACTCCAGGTGGGCCAGGAAGCGCGCGGCCTCCTCGCCCTCCAGCGCCTCCGCGGCGTGGAGGCTCGCCTGCTCCTCGTATCCCACGCACGCACCCATCACTGCGTCTCCCCGGCCACGTCGGCCTTCAGGCGTTTCACCGCGTGGTGGAACTGCACCTTCGCGTTGTTCTCCGTGATGCCCAGCGTCTCCGCGATGTCCTTGAACGGCAGCCCACCGTCCACCCGCAGCGTCAGCACCTCTCGCTGACGGCGGGGCAGGGCCAGCACGGCCTGTCGCACCCGGTGGCCCTGCTGGGTGCGCTCCAGCGACGCGTCCGCGCCCTCGCCCGGATCCGCCACCACGTCGTCCAGCACCGGCGCCACCAGCACCGGCCGCCACCGCAGCCCCTGCCGCGCGTGGTTCTTCGCCAGGTTGAGCGCCACCCGCACCAGCCACGAACGGAACGGCGTGGGCGTGGTGGGGGTGAAGCGCGCGAAGACCCGCCGTGACGCCTCCAGGGCCCGGAGGAACGCCTGCTGCGTCAGGTCCGCCGCGTCCTCCGCGCTCACGGTGTAGCGGCGCATCAGCGAGAAGACGAGCCCCCGGTGCCGTTCGAAGAGCTGGCCGAACGCCGTCGCGTCCCCCGCGAGGAAGGCCCCGCACAGGGCCTCATCCGAGAGAGCGCTCACGGCCCCCTCGGGCCGCACCAGTCCTAGGACCCGTCCGCTCACAGGGGCTCCAACCCGCCAGGGGGCGGAAGGTTATTTCCGGTCCGCATTTTTCGTGGAGGGGGGTGCGGGAGGCGTCCGGAACCGGGCAGGCGGGCGGCTCAGGCGGAGGCGGCGGGGCCGCCCGGGGCGGGGTGGGCTTGGAGGTACTTCAGTACGTCGTCCAGGTGGCGGTAGACGCGCACCTCGTGGTGGATGACGTGCTCGACAACGCCGTCCACGCCGATGATGAAGGTGACGCGCCGGTCGATGTTGAGGACCGGCCACAGCACGCCCCAGGCGCGGCTGATCCGCCGCTCGTCGTCTCCCAGGAGGGCGAAGTGGATGCCCTCCTCTTCGGCGAAGTCGCACTGGGTGGTGAGCGTGTCCACGGAGACGCCGACCAGCTCCGCGCCCAGCGAGCGGATCCGCTCGTGGTTGTCCCGGAACGCCCGGTTCTCGATGGTGCAGCCCACGGTGAAGGCGCGCGGGAAGAAGAAGAGCACGACGCGCCGGCCTCGCAGCTCCGACAGGCGCACGGTCTGCCCGTGGCAGTCGAGTGCGGCGAAGTCAGGTGCGGGGTCTCCGACGGCAATCATTCGATGGGCGCTCCTTCTCGACGGCGGGGGCCGCCCTTCCCCTACCACGTTTTCCCCGCCATCCCATGCCGCGCCGTGCCGGCTGTCCGCTAAGGTGCCCCGCCGTGTCGCCTGCCTCGATGGATTCCGTCTCCCCCTCCTTTCTCGATGCCCTGGCGCGGGGCCTGGGTGTGACCCGGGTCGCGCGGGTCACCGGCCTGGACCGCACGGGCGTGGAGGTCGCCTGCGCTGTGCGTCCGGGTGGACATGTGCTCCAGGTGTGCAACGGCAAGGGGCTCGGCTTCGAGGCCGCGGCCCGGGGCGCGCTCTTCGAGACAGCGGAGCTGTGGGCGGCGGAGGCGGTGCGGCCGGAGCGGCTGCGCTGGGGAACGCGGGCGGAGCTTGAGCGGACGGGCGACGCGGTCTGGGGCGTGGAGTCGCTCGGGTCGGCGGGGGCGGTGGTGGTGCCAAGGCTCGCGGGGCCGGCGGTGCGGATGGCGTGGTGCGAGGCGCGGACCCTGGACGGGGACGCGCGGGTCTGGGTGCCGGCGCAGGGCGTGTACTGCCCGCCGTCGGGGACGGTGGAGCTGGGGCCTGTGTCGGTGGCGTGGACGACGAATGGATCCGGGGCGCATCCGGAGTCCGGGCCGGCGCTGCTGCACGCGCTGCTGGAGGCCACGGAGCGCGACCAGCTGGCGCGGGCGCTGCCGGGGGGCTGGTCGGAGGAGAGCGTGGTGGCGAGGATGTTGCGGCCGGAGACCCTGGAGG
>JAFADT010000835.1 GCA_023424585.1 Pseudomonadota bacterium | reverse complement strand
CACGAGCCCGCCCAGGAAGGGCGCCTCGCCCGGCAGCGTCGCCACGGACAGCTCGCGCCACAGCGCGCGCAGCACGTCCAGCGGCCGGCCCTCGCGGCGCTCCTCCCGCGAGCCACGCCACAGCGTGAGCCCGTCCCGGTCCAGCCGCACGCGGCCCGCCGGGCTCACGCCCACGTGGCTGTAGCGCCCGAAGCGCTCGCCGCCGTAGCACGACTCGAGGATGAAGCCGCGGCTTCCACCGCCCAGCTTCAGGTATGCCGACAGCGGCGTGTCCAGGTCCGCCGGCAGCTCCACCGACACCGGCACCGCCTGACCCGCTTCCGCGCGCTGCCGGTAGGCTGCCTTCCGCTCCTGCGCATCCATGGTCGATTGCCCTGAGCCCCTCATCCATCACCCGGAGGGGCGCCCGGGTGCCCGGCCTTCCGGGCCCTGCACCTACGGCTTCGCGACGGGCTTCGCCTGGGCGAACACGCCGTCCTTCCACTGATAGACCTCGCGCTCCGTAACCTTCTGGGGCCTGCCTTCTTCCTCTTCAGCGCTCCGGCGAGGAGTCCAGTTGCAGCAGCGTCACGCCCGCCTGCTTCGCGGGCACGAGCTTCACCGTCACCGGACCGCCCCGGCCGCTGCCGTAGTTCGTGGACGCCACCGCCACGTCCACGCTGCTCACCCGCCGCGGCGGCTTCACGTCCGGCTCCAGCACGCGCACGCGCGCCTTGAACTCGTTGCTCATCACCACCGTGGCCACCTCCAGCTCGCCGTCCCCGTCCAGGTCGGCCTCGAAGCGGAACGGCGTGAGCGTGTTGCCGAAGACCCAGCCGGTGACGGGGGCCGCGTCCTTCGCGTCCACGACGGACACCTGGTACCAGGTGTTGACGTAGTCACCGACCTTCGCGCGCTCCCCCGCCTTCAGCACCTTCACGGGCGTGCCCAGCATCAGCGTCCGCACCACGGACGCGTCCGCCGCCGCGCTCGCGCGCAGGTTGGCCTCGTCCACGCCCAGGTAGACCGTCTGCCCCGCCGTGAACGCGGTGAACTCGAAGGACGCCGGATCCGGCGCGCCCTCCTCCGCCAGCGGCGCGCTGTATTCGAGCACGGCGTCCGAGGCCGGGGTGGACTGCGCCAGGGTGAGGGACACGAGGAGCGCGGACGGCATCATCACGAAGGGGCCCGAGGCGGAGGGTTTCCAGGTTTATCCCCTGTCCACGATCCCCATCCAAGGGGCCCTCCGGTCCCTGGCTTCGTCGTTTGGATCGCAAGCAGGGCCCGGACGGACGCCCGCCCCCTTGTCAGCGGAGCGCGCCAGCCACGCCGGCCGCGGGTGGCTCCTGTCGCAAGGCCTCGTTACTTCTAGAGGACCGTGGCCACCGCGACCCACCAGGAACGAACGCCGCTGGTCTCCGTGACGCCACAGGGGCTGTATTGCCAGGCGGGGAACTTCCACATCGACCCCTGGCGTCCGGTGGAGCGGGCGCTCGTCACGCACGCGCACGGCGACCACGCCCGGAGCGGCAGCCAGCGCTACCTGGGCGCTGCTCCCGGACGGAGCCTGTTGCAGCGCCGGCTGGGCGCGGACGCGGTCATCGACACGCTGGAGTACGGCGAGCCGCTGAAGGTGGGCGAGACCACCGTGAGCTTCCACCCGGCGGGCCACGTGCTGGGCAGCGCGCAGCTCCGCGTCGAGCACCGGGGCGAGGTCTGGGTCATCTCCGGCGACTACAAGCGCACGCCGGACCCCACGTGCGCGCCGTTCGAGGTGGTGCGCTGCCACACCTTCATCACCGAGGCGACGTTCGGCCTGCCCATCTACCGCTGGGATGATCCGCGCCTCGTGGCGCAGGACATCCTGCGTTGGTGGGACGCGAACCGCGAGGCGGGGCGCTCCGCGGTGCTGTTCTGCTACGCGCTGGGCAAGGCGCAGCGGCTGCTGGCGGAGTTGGGCAGGCTGACGGACCGGCCGGCCTACGTGCACGGCGCGGTGAGCGGGCTCGTCACGGCGTACCGCGAAGCAGGCATCGCGATGCTGCCCACGCAGCGGGTGTCGGAGACGGAGAAGGGCACGTCCTTCGCGGGCGCGCTGGTGCTGGCGCCGCCGAGCGCGGCCGGCTCCCCCTGGATGCGCCGCTTCGGCGAGGCGGAGACAGGCTTCGCGTCCGGCTGGATGCGCGTGCGCGGAAACCGCCGCCGCCGAGGCTACGACCGGGGCTTCGTGCTCTCCGACCACGCGGACTGGCCGGACCTGCTGCGCACGGTGGCGGACACGCGCGCGCAGAGGGTGCTCGTCACGCACGGCTACACCGACCCGCTGTCGCGCTACCTGAGGGAGCGGGGCGTGGATGCCTCGCCGCTCGCCACGCCCTTCGAGGGCGAGGCGGAGGACTGACGCGTGCGAGCCCTGGCCGACCTCTACGACACGCTCGACCAGACGACCTCCACCAACGCGAAGGTGGAGGCGATGGCGCGCTACTTCCGCACGACGCCGCCGGAGGACGCCGCCTGGGGCCTGTTCTTCCTCACGGGCCAGAAGCTCAAGCGGCTGCTCACGTCGAAGCTGCTGGTGGGCTGGACGCAGGAGCTGACGGGCATCCCGGACTGGCTCTTCGCGGAGGTCTACGCGTCGGTGGGAGACCTGGCGGAGGTGATTGCCCTGCTGCTCGACGGAGCGAACCTCCCGCCCGAGCACGCCGAGGAGCTCCCCCTCTCACGCTGGTTGGAGGAGCGCCTCTTGCCGCTGCGAGGCCTGGACGCGGCGGAGCAGCGCGAGCGCGTGGTGGGCTGGTGGAAGTCCATGCCCCGCCGCGAGCTGTTCCTGCTCAACAAGATGCTCACCGGCGAGCTGCGAGTGGGCGTGTCCAGCACGCTGGTGGTGCGCGCCATCGCGCAGGTCACGGGCCTGCCAGCGCCCAGCGTGGCGCACCGGCTGATGGGCGCGTGGACGCCGACGAAGGCGTTCTTCGAACAGCTCGTGGCGCCGGACGTGTCGGACGGGCACGTGTCGCGCCCGTATCCGTACTACCTCGCGTCGCCCCTGGAGCAACCGGCGGAGTCGCTGGGCGAGCTGAAGGACTGGCTCGTCGAGTGGAAGTGGGACGGCATCCGGGGCCAGCTCATCCGCCGCCAGGGCGACGTGTTCCTCTGGAGCCGGGGTGAGGAGCTGATCACCGGACGCTTCCCCGAGATCACCGAGGCCGCCCGCGCCCTGCCAGAAGGCACGGTGCTCGATGGCGAGGTGATGGCCTACGAGGCCGGAGTGCCCCTGCCCTTCGCCCGGCTCCAGCGCCGCATCGGCAGACAGAAGCTCACGCCCAGGGTGCTGGCGGAGGCCCCCGCCGCGTTCGTCGTCTACGACCTGCTGGAGCAGGACGGAAGGGACGTGCGCGGCCTGCCCCTGCGCGAGCGCCGCGCGAGGCTGGAGGCCCTGCTCAGGGACCACCCGCGCTTCCCCCTCTCGCCCGCGGTGACGGCGCCGTCATGGGAGGCCCTGGCGGAGCTGCGCGAGGAGTCGCGGACGCGCAACGTCGAAGGCCTGATGATCAAGCGCCTGGACTCCGCGTACCAGACGGGGCGCAAGCGGGGCGCTTGGTGGAAGTGGAAGATCGACCCGTACACGGTGGACGCGGTGCTGCTCTACGCGCACCCGGGCCACGGCCGGCGCTCGTCGCTCTACACGGACTACACCTTCGCGGTGTGGAACGGCGACGACCTGCTCCCGGTGACGAAGGCCTACTCGGGCCTCACCGACGAGGAGATTGGCCAGCTGGACCGATGGATCCGCGCGCACACGCGGGAGAAGTTCGGCCCGGTGCGCTCGGTGGAGCCGGAGCAGGTGTTCGAGCTGCACTTCGAAGCCATCGCCCCGTCCCCGCGACACAAGTCAGGCATCGCCCTGCGCTTCCCCCGCATCGCGCGCTGGCGCGCGGACAAGACCGCCAGGGACGCGGACACGCTTGACTCGCTGAAGGGGCTGCTCCATGCGGCCCACTAGGCCCCGCCGCAACCGCATGCGCGGCGAGCGTGCGCCGCGAGCGCCGGTCGAGCTCCCCAAGCGCCCCCGCGCGAAGCGCTCCGCCCCCCGAAGCCCCTCGCCCTACCCGGGCACACCGCTGGAGCAACTCCGCCAGTGGTTCGCCGCCAGGGGCTGGACGCCCTACGCCTTCCAGGAGGAGGCCTGGGCCGCCTACGCGCGAGGAGACAGCGGCCTCATCCACGTGCCCACCGGCGCGGGAAAGACCTACGCCGCCTACCTCGGCCCGCTCGCGGACGTGGCGGAGCGCGACGCGAAGGGCCTTCAGATCCTCTACCTCACGCCGCTGCGAGCAGTGTCGCGAGACGTGGAGCAGGCCCTGCGCGAACCCCTGGTGGCATTGGACGCGGACCTGGAGGTGCAGAGCCGCACGGGTGACACCTCCTCCTCGTTGCGGCAGCGGCAGCGCGAGCGCCTGCCCCAGGTCCTCATCACCACGCCGGAGTCCCTGTCCCTGCTGCTGACGCAGGAGCAGGCGGCGGAGCACTTCGCCTCGCTGCGCGCGGTCATCGTGGACGAGTGGCACGAGCTGCTCGCCACCAAGCGCGGCACCCAGGTGGAGCTCGCCCTGGCCCGCCTGCGCCACTTCGCGCCAGGCGCGCGCATCTGGGCGCTGTCCGCCACGCTCGCCAACCTGGACGAGGCCGCGCGCACCGTCGTGGGCGCGGACCGCGAGCCCACCCTGGTGAGCGCGGACCTCCAGCGGCCCGTGGACGTGGAGACCCTGCTGCCGGAGGAGGTGGACGCCTTCCCGTGGGCCGGGCACCTGGGCTTCTCCATGTTGCCGCGCGTGGCGGAGTGGCTGGATCCGACACAGTCCACGCTCCTCTTCACCAACACCCGCGCCCAGGCGGAGCGCTGGTTCGAAGGCCTGCGCTACCTGCGCCCGGACTGGGAGCACCTGCTCGCGCTGCACCACGGCTCCATCGACCGCGAGGAGCGCGAGCGCGTGGAGGGGGGCCTCAAGGACGGCAGCCTGCGCCTCGTCGTGTGCACGTCTTCATTGGACCTGGGCGTGGACTTCGGCCCGGTGGAGCGCGTCGTCCAGATAGGGAGCCCCAAGGGCATCGGCCGCACGCTCCAGCGCGCGGGCCGCAGCGCGCACCGCCCCGGCGCCACCTGCCGCATCCTCTTCGTCCCCACGCACGCGCTCGAGCTGGTGGAGATGGCCGCCGCCCGCGACGCCATCGCGCGCCGCGAGGTGGAGCCGCGCACGCCGCTGTCCAGGCCGCTCGATGTCTTGGCCCAGCACCTGGTGACGTGCGCGCTGGGAGGAGGCTTCACCCGCGAGGCCCTGCGCGACGAGGTCCGCACCGCCACCAGCTACGCGTCCCTGACGGATGAGGAGTTCGACCAGGTCCTCACGCTGGTGCGCGAAGGCGGCCCCACGCTGCGCGCCTATCCGGAGTTCCGCCGCGTGGTGGAGGTGGACGGCCGCTTCCGCGTGCCCGACGCGCGCCTCGCGCGGCTGCACCGGCTGAACATCGGCACCATCACCTCGGACGCGTCCGTGCAGCTGCGCTACTGGAGCGGCGGAACGCTGGGCACGGTGGAGGAGTCCTACGTCAGCCGCCTCAGGCCCGGCGACACCTTCCTCTTCGCGGGCCGCCGGCTGGAGTTCAGCCGCTTCAAGGACATGACGGCCTACGTGAAGCCCGCGAAGGCCCGGGCCACGCAGACACCCCGGTGGGGCGGCAGCCGCCTGCCCCTGTCCACGTCGCTCGCGTCCGCGATGCGCCGCACGCTGGAGGCCGCGCGCCAGGGCGACGTCACCCGGGACGAGGTCGCCGCCGCGTGGCCCATCCTCGACGCGCAGGCCCGCGTGTCGCGCATCCCCGGCGCCAGCCGCTGCCTGGCGGAGGTCTGCCGCACGCGGGACGGCCACCACCTCTTCCTCTATCCCTTTGAAGGAAGGCGCGTGCACGAGGGCCTGGCGGCGCTGCTCGCCCTGCGCCTCACGCGCCTCCAGAAGGCCACCTTCAGCCTGTCCGTGAACGACTACGGCCTGGAGCTGCTCACCCCCACGCCCTTCCCCTTCGACGAGGCCCTGCGGCCCGCCCTCTTCACCCGCGAGCACCTGGTCGAGGACATCCTGGAGAGCGTCAACCTGGGCGAGCTCACACGCCGGCAGTTCCGGGACATCGCCCGCGTGGCCGGGCTGGTGATGCCGGGCCTGCCCGGGGCGCGCAAATCCACCCGCCAGGTGCAGGCCAGCGCGGCGCTCCTCTACGACGTCTTCGCGAAATACGATCCGGACAACCTCCTCTTGAGACAGGCGCGCCGCGAGGTCCTGGAACACCCGCTCGAGCAGGGCCGGCTCGCGCGCACCCTGGAGCGCCTGGAGGCGAACCCCGTCGAGGTCGTCCACGTCCCCCGGCCCTCGCCCCTGGGCTTCCCCCTGGTCGTCGAGCGCATCAGCGCGAGCGTGTCCAACGAATCCCTGCTGGACCGCGTGCAGCGCCTCAAGGAGCGATGGTCCCAGCCCGATGCCAGACCCGCGTAGCCAACGCGGACGTGGAGCTGCTCCCGGAACGGGCCTTGCACTGGCCGGACGCCGGCGTACTCGCCGTCGCCGACCTGCACTGGGGCAAGACCGAGTCCTTCCAGCAGCACGGCATCCCCCTGCCCCTGGGGGTCCTGGAGGACGACCTGGCCCGCCTCTCCGCCGCCCTCACCGCCACCGGCGCCCGCCGCCTCCTGCTGGTGGGGGACCTCGTGCACTCGCGACAGGGGCTCACCGCGGAGATCATCAGCCGCGTGAATACCTGGCGCGAAGCTCATGATTCACTAGAAGTCGTGCTGATACGCGGCAACCACGACCGTCACATCCGGGCGCTTCCGCCCACCTGGCGGATGGAGGACCGCGCGGAGGTATTAGACGAAGGCCCGTTCCGCTTCGCCCACCACCCGGAGCCGTCCGCCGGTCGCTACGTCTGGGCCGGGCACCTCCACCCCATGGTGCGGCTCGGGGGCGGAGCGGACCGGCTGCGGCTGCCCTGCTTCCACCTGGGTCCCGCCGTGGGCGTCCTCCCCGCGTTCAGCGCCTTCACCGGCGGTATGGACGTGCGGCGGGGGAGGAAGGACCGCGTCTACGCGGTCGCCGGCACCGCGGTGGTGGAGGTCTAGCGCCATGAGCCACGCCAAGCGCCGGAGAGTCCTGGGGATCATCGCCACCGACGCCACCTTCGAGCGCGTCCCGCACCGGGGCGCCGAGGTCTGGCAGGGCAAGTGCCTGCACTGCAACGCCCACCTCACCGTGAGTCTGGATGGCGAGCCGATCAGCCGCGCCACCATCGAGCACATCGTGCCCCGCGGCGCGGGCGGCACCGACGCGCTGGAGAACCTGGGCCTCGCCTGCGCCCGCTGCAATCAGGGCAAGGGCAGCCGCCACGACGCGAACTTCCACCGCGACGCACGCGCGCGCGAGCTGGTGGATCGCCTGCTCCAGAAGCGCCGCGAGCGCTGGCGCGACCCGGACGCCCAGTAGCTCTTCTTCAGCCGTCGCGCGGACCGTCGCACCCTGTAGCGCGCGCCTGAGAGGCATTGATCTCCAGAGGGAAGAGTCCCCTCGCGCAATGCCCCCTTCCGATCGCCAGAAGCGGGATTCATCCCCGAGCGCGGGCAACTTGTCGCAACCACCCCGGAAGGTGCTAAGCGCTCCTTATTCCCACTCCCCACAGAATGGTTGACACTGCCGTGTTGATGGTTGATGGTCCCGCGCCGCATTGGGTCGGGAAATGCATGAGGGACCCGCGCCCACGGCACCATCCTAGAGGTTCGTTGGACGTGACTGCCTTGCCGTCTGAGCGCCAGGAGCCACCGCCCGCCCGGTCCACCGGGACCGGGATGGCCCCGTCGACTTCCGCGCCGGACGGTTTTCCCGCGTCCACCCCTGCATTCATGTCGCCTTCAGTCCTCTTGCCCCTGGTCCTGGTATGAGCGGCCCTCTCTTCCCACGCTGGACGAATACGGTGTCGCGCCTGTCGGCCGCGATGCTCCTCGCCGTGCCCGCCATCGCCATCGGCGGCCTCTTGGCCTACGTGCGCTCCCCGCTCGTGACCAATCAGGCGCGTCCGGTGGAACAGCCCATCGAGTTCGACCACCGGCACCACGCCGGTGACGAGCAGATCGACTGTCGCTACTGCCACTGGACGGTGGAGAAATCCCCGTCGGCGGGCATCCCCTCCACCACCGTGTGCCTGTCGTGCCACGCGCAGGTGTGGAACAAGAGCCCGTACCTCACCGAGGTCCGCAAGGCGTTCTTCGCCGACCAGCCCATCCCCTGGGTCCGCGTCCACAACCTGCCGGACTTCGTCTACTTCAACCACTCCATCCACGTGGGCAAGGGCGTCGGCTGCGCCACCTGCCACGGCCGCGTGGACCAGATGGGCGCCATCGAGCAGGCCGCCCCGCTGACGATGAGCTGGTGCCTGGACTGCCACCGCAACCCCGGCCCCAACCTCCGGCCCCCGGAGTTCATCACCAGCATGACCTGGGCGCCCCCCGCGGATAAGGCGGAAGCCTCGGCCCTCGCCGAGAAGCTCTCCAAGGAATACGACGTTCACTCGCGCACGAGCTGCTCCACATGCCACCGATGAACACCAAGCCTGACAGCGCGCCCGCGCAGGACACCCCCTCCTCGTTCGCGCTCCCGGTCGTCTCGGGCCGCGACGAGGCCGCTCCCCACGCCCACGACAACGTCGTGACCGAAGCGCTCGAGCACGCCTCCACCCGCGCCGTCCCGGCGGAGGGCGCGTACGGCAAGACGTACTGGCTCGGCCTGGAGGAGAAGCTCGCCACGCCGGAGTTCCTGGAGGAGACCCGCCCGGAGTTCCCCGTCGGCGCGGACCTGCCCCCCACCGGCTTCGCCCGCCGCGAGTTCATGCAGCTGCTGGGCGCGTCGCTCGCCCTGGCTGGCGCCACCGCGTGCAGCACCCGCCCGCAGGATGAGCGGATGGTGGCGTACACGAAGACGCCGCCGGAGGTCACCCCGGGCAACCCGCTGCACTACGCGTCCGGCATGACGCTGGCCGGCCACACCTCCGGCCTGCTCATCACCGCCCGCGAAGGCCGCCCGGTGAAGATCGAGGGCAACCCCCAGCACCCCATCAACCAGGGCGCCGCCGGCCTCTTCGAGCAGGCGTTCCTGCTCTCCCTCTATGACCCGCAGCGCGCCCGCGTGCTGCGCCAGGGCAACAACCCCCGCTCGCTGCGCGTGCTGGCCGAGGACATCTCCGCCCTCGTCAGCCAGCGGGCCGCGGCCGACGGCGGCAGCCGCCTGCGCTTCCTCACGGAGCCCATCAGCTCCCCGACGCTGCGCGACCTGACGGCGCGCATCCAGAAGAAGCTGCCCAACGCGCGCTTCCACGCGTTCGCGTCCGCGACCGACTCCGCCGCCGCGGAGGCGAACCGCGCCCTGTTCGGCCAGCCGGTCCAGGCCCTCTACGACCTGGGCCGCGCGGACATCATCGTCTCCCTGGACGCGGACTTCCTGGAGAGCCGCCCGGAGAACCTGGCCCTCAGCCGCCAGTTCGCGGACCGCCGCGACCCGAAGAACGGCGAGCTCAACCGCCTCTACGTGGCGGAGGCCCGCCTGTCGATCACCGGCGGTATGGCGGACCACCGCCTGCGCGTGAAGTCCGCTGAGATCATCGGCATCGCCGCCGCGCTGGCGCAGGCCGTGGGTGGCCCCGCCGCCAGCCTGGGCGCCGCCGCCTCCGGCAAGGCCGGCGCGGTGCGCCCCGAGGTCACCTCGTGGGTGCAGGCCGTGGCCCAGGACCTCCGGTCCAAGGCCGGCCGCTCCGTGGTCCTCGCCGGTGAGCGCCAGCCCGCCGCCGTGCACGCGCTGGCCCAGGCCATCAACGCCGCGCTGGGCAACGTGGGCACCACCGTGAAGGTCGTCCCCGCCGCCGCCCCGGAGGCCTCCGGCCTGTCGGAGATCAGCGCGCTGGTCGCGGACATCAAGGCCGGCAAGGTGGACACGCTGGTCATCACCGCCACCAACCCCGTCTACGCCCTGCCGGTGGACGCGGGCCTGGCGGAGGTGCTGGACCCCAAGCAGAACGCCAACCGCAAGGCGCTGTCCGTCCTGTACGCGGGCCACTACGAGGACGAGACCTCCAAGTTCGCCGACTGGTTCGTGCCCCTGGCGCACCAGCTGGAGACCTGGAGCGACGGCCGCGCGGTGGACGGCACCGTCAGCATCGCGCAGCCCCTCATCCAGCCGCTCTTCAACGGCGTGCCGGAGGCGGAGCTGTTCGCGCTGTTCCTCGACGAGCCCTTCCGCCCCGCCTACCAGTTGGTGCGCGACTACTGGGCCGCGCAGGGCGGCGAGGCCGGCCGCGCCGACTTCGAGACCCGCTGGGAGACCTGGGTCTCCGAGGGCGTCATCCCCGGCACCATCGCCTCCGCGGTGGCGGCCTCGCCGGACGTGGGCGCCGCGGCCCGGCTGGTGGCTGCCTACCAG
>JAFADT010000821.1 GCA_023424585.1 Pseudomonadota bacterium | reverse complement strand
GACGCCCTCGACGCGAGCGTGCTCCTGATTCCGCACATGGGGTTCCTGCCCGCGGATGACCCGCGCATGCAGGGCACCATCGCCGCCATCGAGAAGGACCTCACCTGGGATGGGTTCGTGGAGCGCTACTCGACCAGGACGGGCGTGGACGGGCTGGCGGGGCACGAGGCCACGTTCCTCATTTGTAGCTTCTGGCTCGTCGACAACTACATCATGGCGGGCCGCCTCGACGAGGCGGAGGCGCTGTTCCAGCGCCTCGTCTCCATCCGGAACGACCTCGGCCTGCTGGCCGAGGAGTACCACCCCGGACTGCACCGCCAGCTCGGCAACTTCCCACAGGCGTTCTCCCACGTCGGGCTCATCAACAGCGCCGTGCTGCTCGAGGCCAGGCGCGCGGGACGCGACGTGTCGTTCGCCGCCAGGGTCGCCGCGAGCCTGCACTAGGCGCTGAAGGCGCGGCACGCCAAGAAGCACCTGGAGGTGTTGAAGGCGAAGTTCCGTGGGGGCGCGGGTCACCAGCTCGCCATCACCTGGGGCTTCCAGCTCGTGGACATCGCGCGTGCGCTGAGCCAGAAGGCCGCGCAGAGCCCCAGGACGCAGCGGGGCAAGCAACTCCTCACGCGAGAGATCAAGCTCCAGCAGATCCAGCAGCAAGGCATTGGAGACAGGCACAACCTCTTCGAGTACCTGTGGGTCTTCGAGTCCACCCTGTGGGAGCTCGCGCTCGTCAGCGCGAGCTGTCTGTCGATGGCGGACATCGCCTCCGCCCTCCGTGCCGCCGTCCCGGGCTGGGCGCCCACGGTGAGCCTCTCGGAGACCCAGCTCGAAGAGACGCTCAAGGTCGGCGGTACCACCCTCCAGAGGGTCTATTTCCCATCCGGCACCGCCGCGGCGGAGGAGCTGTATCAAATCCTTTGGAAGACGGAGTTCTCGCCCTTCGACCTGGAGGTCCTCCCGCAGGAGCTCTCCACCTTCACCCCCTACTTCGAGTTCTATCAGGCATCCGCCACGCTCCTTCACCGGCAGACCGTCCAGCAGAGGAGCGGGCAGGATGCCGAGTACAAGTTCGCCGGCACCCAGATATGGCTGAACCTGTCGGACGGACTCCACTCGGCGATCCTGGACAGTCTCTCCTCCCGACCCAACGTCGGGGCCCTGATCGCGGTGCTGGCATCAGGGTACATCCAGCAGCTGATCCGGAAGCGGGAGCTGGAGATTGAAGGGGGCGCCCAGGATCCCACCCCCAATCTCCAGCTCGTGTGCCTGGTCATCGACTTCACGAAGTTCACCGGGGACATGCCGAATGATCGGCTGTACCCCCTCCTCGTGCAGCTCCGTGAGACGCTGCTCATGATCACGAGCAGGCAGCACGCCCAGGTGGTGGACGTCGTCTTCCTGCGCTCGAACCTGAAATACAACACGGGATCCCTGGACCGGTATCAGTCGGGCGAGCTCCTCTTCGCCGCGGGCGGTGAGGTCGCGAAGAAGGGGATCGGCGGCAAGCTGTCCACGCGGGCCTCGGCCTCGTTCCAGGGGGAGTGGCTCCTGAACGGAGAGTACATCCCGCTCATGAAGCGGACGTACCTGCTGGCGGATGCCATCGGCTTCAACCGCTGGACGGCCTATTCCCAGACATGGGCGGGCGGCGGCGCCTCATCGACGAGGTCGAGTCCGTACGACGCCTCCCTCCTGGCGCTCAAGGCGGACCTCGTGGGCTTCGTCGACCACCCCCTGGACCCCATCGTCAGCAACCTCGTCGTCGACATCCGCAAGCAATCCTTCAAGAGGCACCTGGGTGGACAGACGACGCAGCGCATCTCCACCTTCTGGACGCAGGTGGTCAACGACAGGAACTACCTGAAGGACCTGGGCTGGAAGGAGCTGGGCGCGAGCACGCCGAGGCTGCGTGCGCTCGCGGGCGCCCTCCAGAAGGACCTCGAGCTGATCATCGAGGGCATTCACGGCGACCTCCATCCCGGAGGCAAGCCCAAGCCCAAGTGGGAGCGCAGCGAGGCGTACGAGCACCTCAGCCGGTATCTGGCCCGCCTGCGGGACGCCCGGAAGAAGCTCCCCAACCTGGACGCCATCACGCCCGTTTCCACCCCCGCGCTCGTCGCGCCGGTTCCGCCCCCCACCCTTCCGGTCGCCTCCAGCCTCACCCCTCTCGCCGGCAAGCATTGCAGCGGTTGCGACACGGTCCACGGCAGCACCCCCTCGCTGCTGCGGAGGTGGCATGTCTGCCGGGACTGCGGCGCGATCTTCTGCTGGTGGTGCGGCTTCAAGCTCAAGTCGTACGTCTTCCCCGACCTTGACGAAGTCCTGGATGCGATGGTGAAGGACTACTCCAACCCCAACGTGCGCGCATGCACGCATTGCCAGGGGCCGACGCAGCTTGCGTGACGCGAGGGTGAAGGGCTCCCCGCTTTCAGTCGCGCCCGCCGCGCCACTTCGCCCCGGAGCGGAGGGCTCCGGGGCGAGAGCGCCGATCCAGAAGGCCTAGAGGATCGAGATGGAGTCCGACATGGTGTTGAACGGCGAGTTGATGGACGTGCTCTGGTAATAGAACGTCCCGCTCTGGTTCCCGGACACGTCGTAGTAGCGCATGAAGCCGATGATGGTCTGCCCCGGCGAACACGGCATCAC
>JAFADT010000820.1 GCA_023424585.1 Pseudomonadota bacterium | reverse complement strand
CGGGAGACACCCCGGCCGGCGGGCCGCGTCAGGCACTCTACGCCGAGGAGGGCCACCCATTGCACGCGGCCTTCACCCGGCGCCGCCCCACGGCCGCGTTTCCCGGGTTTCAAGGCAGCACGGTCACCGTGTCGCCGGCCAAGCGCACCTTGACGGTGGCCTCGTTGGGGAGCGCGTCGGCCTCGTCGATGATGTGGTTCTCATCCACGCCCACGCGCACGGTGTACTCGCCGTCCGGGGTGTCGGTGACGTCCAGCCACTGGCAGGCCGTGTCCGCGGTGTAGACGTCCGACCAGCCAGGCGAGATGCCCGTGCCCGGGTCGTACCAGGACAGCGGGACGCCGTCCGCGCAGGACTGGGTGAAGTCCACCATGTAGAAGCCCTGCTTGCGCCCCACGGCCGTGGTGTGGCCGGACGCGTCCTTCAGCTCGTAGCCGGCGAAGTTCACCAGGTGGTGGTGCTGGTGGCACGCGTCGTAGACGAAGAGGTCCGGCCGCTCGTCCGGGGAGGGCACCACCGCCGGGGCGCTGCCCATGTTCATGATGGACGTGGTGAAGCGCAGCAGGCGCCGCTCGCCGCCCGCGGGCACGCAGCCTTCGCGCACCTCGCAGGAGTCCTGCGCGAAGGAGCGCCGCTCGATGTAGAGCGAGCGGGCCATGACGTCCCGGTCCACCGTGAGGTCCGGCTTGCCGTTCACCGGATCCACCTGGAGGTTGCACGTCCGGGTGGGCATCAGCGCGGGCGCGGGCTCGCTCACGTCCGGCACCGGGCCGCCGCCATACACCACCACCCGGCCCGGGGCGCGCGTGCCGTCGTTCTCCTGCGACAGGCCCACCACCAGGTCGTCGTACCCGTCCCCGTCCAGGTCGCCAGGAGCCGCCACGGCGGGGAGGCTGAAGCCCAGCATCGTCTGGGGCAGGAGGCGGTTGGAGCGCGGCCACGACCAGACGGGCGCCAGCGGGCCGGACACGTTCTCCAGGGGGCGGAAGAGGAACACGCGGCCCAGCGCGGTGAGGACGAAGTCGTGCCCCGTGCTGCCCTTCGCCATGGCCCCCACGGCGAGGCTCTGCGCGGCCACGCTGGGGAACACCGGGTCGTCCATCAACGTCCACGCGGGCGTGGCGGAGTAGCCCTGGACGGAGGCGTCGGACAGGTGCAGGCGCACGCTGCCCCTCAGCGACGCGAGCGCCTCCGGGCGGCCGTCCCCGTCCAGGTCCGGAATCCCCCTCATGCTCTCCGCCGTGCCCCTCCACACCGGCTGCGTGGTGAGCGGCCCGTCACAGACGCGCGGGCCGTCCGCCTTGCAGCCCAGGAAGAGGCCCTGGCTGTTCTCCTCGTCGAAGAGGGAGATGAGCAGGTCCTGGGCGCCATCTCCGTCCGTGTCTCCGGCGGGCTGCACGTAGCCGGACAGCACGCGCGCGTTGGTGAAGGGGCCCTCCGCGCCCCCCGGTGTCGCGCGGTAGAGGGTGGTGCTGCCGCTGAAGGTGGAGACGACGAGGTCATCCAGCCCGTCGCCATCCAGGTCCAGCAGCTGCGCGCTGCTGAAGCGGAGGGTGGTGGAGTCCGGCGCGCGGAACACCGGCTGCGCGAACACCTGGGACAGGTCCGGCCCTCCCCGGTACACGCTGACGCCGTAGTAGCCCTTCACCAGCACGTCCGCGTACGCGTCCCCGTCGATGTCGCCCGTGGCCACCACCAGCTGGTAGCCCGACGTGCGCGGGCTGGGGTGCACCCACGACAGCGTGGAGGTGACGGGCGTCTTGGAGAAGGAGGACGCCTGCCCCGGGTACACCATCACGCGGCCGGGGAGCGTGGGGCCGCTCGTACACGGCGGTGAAGTCACCACCAGGTCCTGGCGGCCATCGCCGTTGAGGTCGCCCAGCGCCACGCCCCGGCCGAAGCACTCCTGCGCGACGAGGCCATCCCCCTGCACCTGCCAGCGCGGCGTCTCCGAGAGGGAGGGGGCGCGGGTGCCGGCGTCGTCCTGGGAGCCCCCGTCGGGGCCCGCGTCCGCGACTCCCGCGTCGGGCTGGGGCTTCGGGTCGCCCTGGCAGCCCGCCGCCAGGAACACCATTCCGGCGCAGGCCAGCGCTCCATGGATGCGCATGCGTCACTCCTGGAAAGGACGCCGCCATGTCCCTGGCGTTGTCCGACGTCCGACATGAAGAGGCGCGGAGGATAGGACCGCACGCCTCCTTCTCCGAACGGCCCCGGCCGGATGAACTTCCATTTCGCGCCCCAGCCGCGCGTTGATTTCCAGGGGAGGGCAGCCGGGCAGGCGGGCGTGGCCAGCCCCCGAGCCCATCCCCAGATTGGCGCGGATGCGCGCGCCCGCGTGCGCGTGCCCGAGCCATGGCCGACACCGCCGCCGACACCGCCCCGGACTCCCGCGCCGCCCCGGCGTCCGAGCGGTTCAGCCGCTCGCAGAAGGCCTTCACGCTGGCGGGGGCTCTGCTGGGGCTGCTGCTGGCGGCGCTGGACCAGACCATCGTGGCCACGGCGGGGCCCACCATCCAGGCGGACCTCCACATCGCGCCGGAGCACTACCCGTGGCTCACCACCGCGTACCTGGTGGCCTCCACGATGATGGTGCCGGTGTGGGGCAAGCTGTCGGACCTGCTGGGCCGCCGCGCGGTGCTGGTGGCGGGCATCGCCGTGTTCCTCACCGGCAGCTTCCTGTGCGGCGCGGCCCGCTCCACGCTCGTGCTCATCCTCTGCCGCGCGGTGCAGGGGCTGGGCAGCGCGGCGCTCTTCACCGGCTCGCTGGCGGTGGTGGCGGACCTGTTCCCGCCGCGCGACCGGGGCAAGTACCAGGGCCTGTTCGGCGCGGTGTTCGGCCTGTCCAGCGTCATCGGCCCGCTGGCCGGCGGCTTCATCACCGACTCGCTGGGCTGGCACTGGGTGTTCTTCATCAACCTGCCGGTGGGCGCGCTCGCGCTGGCGCTCATCTTCCTGCGCATGCCGCCGCTCAGGCCCGAGGGCGTGCACGGCGGGAAGCTGGACGTGCCGGGCGCGGCGGCGCTGGCGGTGGGCGTGGTGCCGCTGCTGCTCGCGCTCAGCCTGGGCCATGGCGCGTCGTCCCGGGCGGGCGGGTTCGCGTGGGGCTCCGCGCCCCTCCTGGGCTTGTTCGCGCTGTCGGCGGTGGGGCTGGGGCTCTTCGTGTGGCGGGAGCGCCGCGCGGA
>JAFADT010000791.1 GCA_023424585.1 Pseudomonadota bacterium | reverse complement strand
GGCCCGCGCAGCTCCGGGGGCGCATGCGCGGGCGCGGTGTTCCCCAGCGCGGGCTCCAGGAGGTCGCGCGCGGGCAGGTAGCCCAGCGCGTCTCCGTGCACGTAGAGCACGAGCCCCAGCACGTTCGCCGCGGCGAAGGGCGCCAGGCACGTGAGCGCCTCCGCGAGCAGCCGGGGCACGAAGAGGATGGGCAATTGGAGCACGGCGTGCGCGACCCCGTGCAGCACCGAGTGCTCGAAGGCCAGGAGCAGGAACACGCCCGTCACGACGCGCGCGTCGCGCCCCACCGCGCGGATGCACGCGAGCGCGCGCAAGGGATTGAGCGCGGTGAACGCAGACCGCGTCATCGTGGCCACCAGCAGCGCCCACGGCAGCCACAGGGCCCCCAGGACCCACAGCCCCAGGTAGAGCGGATCCGCCATGAGGGCGGGCGCCCCCAGCGTCTCCACCGGGTGCGTGAGCCGCGCCAGCGTCTCGTCCGAGGACGCGGACGGCAGCAGGGTCCCCGCGCGCACGAGCGCGGGCAGGAAGACGCCCGCCGTGACGCACAGGCCGGTGAGGCCCGGCAGGAGGTTGTCCCGGACGAGGTCGGTGAAGCCGGGGGTGTCCGCCTCCGGATCCCCCCGGGCCGCGCCGCGCACGAGCGCGAAGAAGGCCGCCCAGAAGACGCCCAGCGCGAGCGTGAGGGGCAGCACCGCGATGAGCAGGACGCCCACCGCGAACGAGCGCAGCACGGCCAGCCCCAGGCTGACGGCCACGAGCGCCTGGAGCCCCGGTCCGGTGCACGGAAAGCGCAGGGCCTCGGGAAGCCGCGCCTTCAGGGAGCGATGCGCGCCGCGGTGGCGCAGGAGCACGTTCGCCGTGCCCTGGCACCGGGTGCAGACGGAGTACTCCACCGTGCCCATGCGCCGGGTCTCCACGCAGGCAGGGCACAGCAGGGCCTCGCAGTGCTCGCAGCGCCAGCCCGCGGCGGCGTCCGGGTGTCCTGCGCAGGAGGGCGGGGCGGCGGGGGTGGGGGCGGCCATGGGGCCGGCGAGCCTACGCCGGGCCGGGAGTCTCGTCCCAGGGGGACCCCAGCCACGCCTGGAACGCGGCCTTCTGCGCGTCCGTGGGGCGCTCCACCCGCTGGAGCCACGCGGCGTCCGCGGGCTTCTGGCCCAGCACCACCGGCACCTCCAGCAGGCGGTCGCGGCGGAACAGCGTCACCCGCACGGTGTCGCCGGGGCGCTTGTCCTCGCAGCGGGCGATGAGCCCCGCGCCGTCCACGCGCCAGCCGTCCAGCGCCACCACCTCGTCCTCCGGGTACAGGCCGGCCTCCAGCGCCGGCGTGCCCTCCGGCACGGTGGAGAGCGTGGAGGAGCCGCGCACGGTGACGCCCAGCCAGCCCTTGGGCTTGGGCTCGCCCTTGAGGCGCGGCGGCGTGCCGCCCTTGTCGTTGGGGGCCTCCCGCACGCGGAAGGACACCTCCAGCCCCACGTGCGCGAAGACGCCGTAGTCCAGGTCCTCCGTGGAGCGCACCGCGCGGTCGAAGAAGGGCGTCAGGTCCACGCCCGCAACCTCGCTCGCGGCCTTCTCCACGCCGTCCTCCGGGACGCCGGAGCCGTCGCCATGGCGTTGCCACAGCAACCGCATGACATCATCCAGGCACCTGGCGTCCCCGGTGGCGCGGCGCACCTCCAGGTCGAGCAGGGCGCACACGACCTCGCCCTTCAGGTAGTAGGAGATGGCGCTGTTGGTGGAGTGCTCGTCCGGGCGGTAGTGCTTCACCCAGCTGACGAGCGACGCCTCCGTGAGCGTCTGCACGCGACGGCCCGGGGTGGAGTGCAGCAGGCTGAGCGTCTCTCCCAGCCGGGCCAGGTAGCGCGTGGGGGACATCAGCCCCGCGCGGCGCACGAAGAGGTTGTCGTAGTAGGCGGTGCCGCCCTCGAAGGCCCACAGGAGCGTGGTGTAGTTCTCCTGCGAGTAGTCGAACGGCACCATCGCGCGCGGCTTCACCCGCTTGATGTTCCACAGGTGGAAGTACTCGTGCGCCACCAGCGTGAGGAAGTCCTCCCAGCCGCGGCTGGAGGACAGGCCCGTGCGCGGGAAGAGCAGCGCGGTGGAGGCCTGGTGCTCCAGCCCGCCGCGGCCCTTGTCGGTGAGGTAGACGAGGAACAGGTAGCGCTTCAGCGGCAGGCCCTCGTACATGCGCGCCTGGGCTTCGCAGATGCGCTGCATGTCCGCGCGGAGCCGGTCCGCGTCCGGCACGCTGTCGCCCCACACCACCACCTCGTGCGGCACGCCCGCGGTCGTGAAGGTGAGCGGCGTGTGCGGGCCCACCTCGAAGGGGCTGTCCACGAGCGTGTCGTAGTCCGGCGCGAGGAACGCGCCCCCGTCTGAGTCCAGCGCGCAGAACGTGCGCCAGCCCTGCGGCGCGTCCACGGTGACGTGGTGGGGCAGGGCGCGCGTGGCCTCCGTGTAGAGGAACACGGTGGCGCCGTTGAAGTAGGCGTGGCTGCCGTCCAGGTGGCTGGTGCGCACCGACAGCTCGTTCGCGTAGACGCGGTAGCGCAGGGTGACGGCCCGCCCCTTCGCGTCCACGCGCCAGGTGCGCTTGTCCACGCGGCGGACCGGCAGGGGCTGTCCGTCCGGGCCCCGCGCGGTGACGTCCTGCACCTGGCGGGCGTACTCGCGCACCAGGTAGCTGCCCGGCGTCCACACCGGCATCACCGCGTCCAGCACGTCGGGACCGGCGGGGAAGGTCGCCTCCACCTCGAACAGGTGCGCATGCGGGCGGGGCATGGCGACGCGGTAGTGGACGGCGAGCGACATGGACGTGAGGCCTTTCTTCGTCGGGGGACCGCGGGGTTACTTCGCCTTGACGAGCACGGCGCCGAAGAAGCCGTCGGTGCCGTGGGTGTGCGGGGCCAGGCGCAGGTACGGGCCGGGGCCGAGCTTCCCGCCCAGCTCCGCGCCCAGCACCTCCGCCACGGGGCGCACGCTGAAGTCGGGGTGCTTGGACAGGAAGTCCTCCACCACCTCTTCGTTCTCCTCGCGCAGCACGCTGCACGTGCCGTAGATGAGCCGGCCGCCGGGCTTCACCAGCATCGCGAAGCGCGCGAGCAGGGCCTTCTGCCGGCCCACGTGCATCTCCAGGTCTTCCGGCGTGAGGCGGTAGCGCGCGTCCGGCTTGCGGCGGAAGGTGCCGGTGCCGCTGCAGGGCGCGTCCACCAGCACGCGGTCCGCCTGGCCCTTGAGCGGCGTGAGCGCGGCGTCGGCCTCGGGGCCCTCGTGGGGGATGAGCTGCGTGCGCACGTTGTGGACGCCGGCGCGGCGCGCGCGCTTGCGCAGGTCCTCCATGCGGCCCTCGTCCACGTCCAGCGCGTGCAGGTCGCCGCGGTTCTTCATCTGCGCGGCCAACTGCAGCGTCTTGCCGCCCGCGCCCGCGCACGCGTCCACCACGCGGGTGGGCGGCGCGTCCACGAGCATGCCCAGCAACTGGCTGCCCTCGTCCTGGATTTCGAGCCAGCCGTCCTTGAAGCTCTGGAGGGAGAAGAGGTTGAGCCGCGTCTCCATCACCAGGCCGAAGGGGGACAGGGGCGTGGGCCTGGTGGACTCCACGTCCTCCGCGGCCAGGCGCTCCTGGAGCTGGGCGCGGTCGCCCTTGAGCGTGTTGGCGCGGACGATGAGCGGGGCGCGCTCGTTCATGGCTTCGGCGGCGCGCGCGGCGTCCTTGCCGAAGACGGCGCGGAAGCGCTCCGCGAGGAAGTCCGGCAGCGACGCGGCGATGGGGAAGCGCTTGTCCTCCGGCAGGGCGTCCAGCTCCGCGGCGGCGTCCGGGAGCCGGTCGAGCACGGACAGGTCCGGGCCCGTGAGCCCGCTGGAGCGCGCGACGTAGGTGGGGTCCTCGCCGTGGAGGATGCGGGACGCGGCGAGCCGCATGACGTCCTGGCGGGTGGCGTCCAGCGCGTCGAACTTCCGGTGCGACTTGTCCAGGAGGAAGTCCACGGTGCGCTGGCGGCGCAGGAGCGCGTAGACGCGCTCGGCCACGGCGCGGCGCTCGGTGGAGTACAGGGCCGTCTTGCGGCGCAGCACGAACTCCAGGGCGCGGTCGGACAGGCGGCCCTCGCGGCGCACGCCGCCGTAGGCCTCCAGGCAGGCCTGGAGGACCAGGTCCTCGCGCAGGGGGCGGTTGGGGTTGGGGCGCGCGCGTTCATGCTGGGCGCGGCTGAGCTTCGGTTTGTCGGCGCGTCCACCGGCGCTCTTGCGCTTCGGAGCGCCAGGGCGGGACGGGCGGGGCCCGCCGGACTTGGGGGCGCCGCCGCGGGAAGGTCCAGGCTTGCGAGTCGTGGCCATGTCGCATGGGCCTTCGCATCCCCCGGGCCGCGTTGACAAGCAGGGAACGCAAAAGCCACCCCCGGAAGGCCCTGGAGGGGCCGGCCGGAGGCGTCTGGGAGGCGCTTCCGGGGCGGTCCCCCTCCTCGCCAGCGGGGGCAAGACCTGTCCGACCGTCGGACAGGTTCGCGCGGTCTGCCCGGGGCCGCAGCCCCAGGCA
>JAFADT010000656.1 GCA_023424585.1 Pseudomonadota bacterium | reverse complement strand
CGTCGAAGCGCTTCAGGTCGCGCAAGGGGTCCTCGCCGCCCGCCACGTCCACCGCGAGCTCCGCCGGGCCCGTCCTCGCCGCGCGCAGCGTCACCGGCACCACCTGCTCGCCGCCCTCGCCCAGCTCCAGCTTGCGCTGGAGCGACTCCGCCTGGAGCGCGCCGCCCGGGCGCAGGCTGACGTCCAGCACCTGGCTGCCCTTGGACTTCGAGCCCGCGGCCAGGCGCACGGACGCGAGCGCCTCGTCGCCCTCGCGCAGGAACTGCGGCAGCGCCGCGTAGACGTTCAGCCCGCCGCGCGTGGCGAACTCGGCCGTGCCTTCGCCGAAGCGGCCGGACGTGTCCGCCGCCACCGCCGTCACCACCCACAGCGTCTGGTTGGAGGGCAGCGTGAAGCGCACCGTCGCGCGCCCGTCCCGGTCCGTCACCACCGCCGGGTCCCAGTGCGCCGTGTCCTTCTCCAGGTCCTTCGCGTTGCGGCTGGGCGGCTTGATGGAGGCGAACGCGTGGTCCGGCAGCCCCGCCAGCTTGCGCGCCAGCTGCTCGCCGTAGCCGTAGCCCTGGAACTCCGCCGAGTAGAAGCTCGTCACGTTGTCGCGCGCCGGCGGATAGAAGAAGTCCAGCACACCGGGGCGGAACTCGGACTGGATGGCGTAGACGGCCTTGTCCACCACGCCCACGGACAGCTGCGCGGACACGCCGTTGCCGTCGCTGTCGGTGACGCGCACGTCGATGGCCTGCTCCGTGAGCGGGAGCGCCTCCGCGCGGCGCGGCTGGAGCGCCACCGTGAGCGTGCGCTCCCTGGGCACCACGCGGAAGGCCACCGTGCGCTCCTCCCAGCGGCCCGTCGCGGTGGGGTACGCCACGGACGCGTACACCGCGCTGCCGAAGCGCTTCTCCACCGGGAAGGAGTACACCAGCGTGCGGCCCTTCAGCGGCACCACCGTGGTGCCGTACAGGCCCGCGCCCGTCAGCGTCACCCACACCGGCCCTTCGTCGCGGCCGCCCTGGCCCCAGGCGTCCGGCAGCAGCGCCACCAGCTTCGCGCTGTCCCCCGACGCCAGCGTGCCGGACAGCGACGCGAGCGTGAGGTTGGGCACCTGCGCCACGGGCTCGTCCGCGCCGCCGATGACGAGCAGCGACTCCTCGCCCGTCCACGCCTCGCCCTTCTTGTCCTTCACCGTCACGCGCGCGAGCACCGTGCCCACGTCGGAGGTGGGCACCTGCTGCCGGGACGTGCCGTCCTGCTGCGTGGTGAAGGGCCGCGAGCCCAGCGCCTTCTCGCTGCCGTCCGCGCGGCGCAGCACGAAGTCCACCGCGCCCGTGGTGACGCCGTAGGGCTTGCCGGACAGCGTGGTGGCGCGCACGGACAGCTGCGCGTCCGCGCCCTTCTGCACCACCGCGTCCGAGTACCGCGCCACCCCCAGCACCTCCACCTTCGACAGGAAGAAGGCGGCGGTGCCGGTGGCGAACGTCTCCTGATCATCCCGCGCGCGCACGGTGAGGCTGTAGCGGTACGGCAGCCGCTCCTCGCCCGGCTGGAGCGCGGGCACGGCGACCTCCACCTCGGCCTCGCCGTCCGCGTTGAACTCGCTGGCGGAGGCCCACGGGTCGTCCGTGGCCTGGCGCTCCGCGACGGAGGAGTACAGCCGCTCCGGCACGCTCAGCTTGCCCTCGCTGCTGGAGGCGGTGCCGTACGTCACCGCGCTGCCCTGGCCGCCGCGGCCGGAGTCATCCACCCACGCGGGCGCGTCCAGCAGGCTGCGGTAGAGGAACACCTCGTACTTCGCGCCCTTGGGCACGCCGCCCGCGTAGCGGCGCGCGCGCACCGTCACGGCCACCGTCTGGCCCGGCACCACCGTCTCCGACCTCGGCTGCACCTCCAGGTAGAACGTGGGCTTCACGTAGTCCTGCACGCGCGCCTCGCCCTGGTAGGGCCGGGCATCCAGGTCCGCCTCGATGCGCAGCACGCCCGTGCCCAGGTCGTCCGGCACCTTGAGCGTGCCGTTGAACGCGCCGAACTCGTCCACCGCCGCGCGGGTGACGAGCTCCCGGCCCTCCTGCGACACCAGCTTCACGCGCACGTCGCGCTTCTTCGGCGTGAAGAGCCGCGCGAGGAACGTGTCCGGCTGCCGGACGAGCCCGCGGAACTTCACCTCGTTGCCCGGCTTGTAGATGGGCCGGTCGCTGTAGATGAACACGTCCGGCGCCACCGCCAGCGCGGAGTAGAAGTCCGTGTCCACGATGGCCGTGTCCTGCCCGGCCGTCACCGTCGCGATGATGCGCGGCTCCGCCACCGCGAGCGTCACCTCGCCCTTGTCGTCCGTGGTGCCCGCGGGGCCCTTGCCCGTGGGCAGGTACACCTGCACCTGCGCGCCCGCGCGCGGCTGCTGGTCGCGGCCCGCCACGCGCACCAGCACCTGGCCGTCGGTCTGCTTGAGCTGCACGGTGACGTCGCTGACGACGAGCACCACCTGCCCCTCCACCCGGCCCTGCACCAGCTGGAGCACGTAGGTGCCCGCGGGCAGCGGCGCGAGCAGCACGCGGCGCTCCTGGAAGCCGCCGCCGCTGTCGCCCGTGTCGAAGCCCGGCACGTTGAAGTCCCGGTTCGCGCCGCCCAGGTCCAGGTTGAGCCACTGGCTGCGCACCACGGAGAAGCCCGGCGGCGTGCCCACCAGCTTCTCCGGCCCCTCGGCCACCTTCGCCAGCGGCTCGCCGGACGAGGACGCCCCCTGCGACGCCGGCAGCGCGTCCGACACCTCCTGGCGGAAGGCGGGCGACAGCGCCTCCAGCAGCGCGATGCCCGGCGAGCGCACCGCGTTGAGGCCGCGGCTCAGGCCCCGGCCCGGGTTGAGCAGCGTGGGCGGCGCCTCGTACGCGCGCCGCAGGTCGCCCTGCGCGCGGATGAACGCGTCCAGGTTCGCGGGCTGGAGCACGCGCAGCTCGACGGGGCCCTTGTCCTCGAAGGCGACGTCCACCGCCACCGGCTCGCGGGTGCCGTAGGAGCGCGGGACGGTGATGTAGAGCGGCTTGGCCAGCGCCACGCCGGACAGCAGGAGCGCGGCCAGCGCCGCGAAACGCACGGAGGTCTTCATGTCCCGAACCCTTCCGACAGCATGACGTAGCCCTGCACGCGGCCGCGGAAGCCCAGGTACGGCAGGGCCTCCAGGTCGCGGCGGGCCGCTTCGATTTCCGGGGGCAGCGCCCTGGGCAGGGGCGACGCGCGGTCCACGCGCGCCTCGGACGTGTAGCCGTCCACGGCGAGCCCGCTGAACAGCCGCCCCGTGTTGACGCCCAGCACCACCGTGGAGGGCGCGCGCAGCCCCGTCACCACCGGGCCCGCGGCGTTGAGCATGTTGGGCGCGCGGCCGTCGCACGCCTTCTGGAGCCGCTCCACCTCCGCCTGGCTCGTGGCCAGCACCACGTGCTTGCACAGCGTGGCGCGCACCAGCGTCCGCGCGCCGCCGGAGAACAGCGCGGCGAGCCCCTCCGCGTCCTGCGCATCCCCCCACAGCAGCGCCAGCTCCGGCTCCATCGACGCGCTGCCGCGCGGCGTCCACACCAGGGCCACCTGGCGCGCGCGCGTGCGGGGCTGGCCCTCGTGCGCCCAGAAGGCCTTGAGCTTCGCGGGCTCCAGCGACTCCGGCAGCGTGAGCTGGAACGCGAACAGCACCGGCGTGTCCTCGGGCACCAGCTTGAGCAGGTCGTCGGACAGGGGCCTGCCGTCGTTGGCCATCGCGTCCGGGCGAAGCTTCCCGGCGATGCCCCTCGCCACCAGCCGGTCGCCGTCCACGCCCAGTTGGAGCCGCGCGTCCGCCCCCAGGCCGAGCACGTGGGTGAAGAGCTGCGCCTCGCGGCCGTAGGCGTCCGGGTCGAAGCCCACCTCCACGTCCACGCCGTCCTCCGCGTCCAGCTCCGGCAGCGGGCCGCACAGGGCCTGGAGCACCACCACCGGGTGGCGCGAGAGCACCAGCCGGTCCTCCGTGCGCGCCGCCCACAGCGTCTGCTCGGCGACGAGCCAGCGCGACAGGTGGAAGCCGTCGCCCGGCGGCGGCTCCGTCGTGCCGCCGGGGCAGGAGGTGGCGCGCAGCTCCCCGCGCTTCGCCACGGCGTCCAGCGCGTCCCAGGCCGCCCGCGACGCCTTGCTCGCCTTCGGGACGATGACGGCGGGCGTGCCCACACGCGCGTCGCCGTTGAACCACACCGTGCGGAACGGCGTGTCCAGCAGCGGCCCGGCGACGACGTCCAGCACCGCGCCCTTGAAGGACGCCTTGAGGTCGGTGCCGGTGGAGCCCAGGAACGCGGCCCAGCCGCTCGTGAAGCCCTGGCCCAACGGCTTGTCCCACTGCGCCTTCAGCCACACGTTGCGCGCCAGCGCGTCGCGCACCTTCGCGGGCGCGTGCACGTCCACCCAGATGGCGGGGCTGGCCGCGGAGCCGGGCACCTCCATCAGGGTCGGCTCGGAGGGCACCTCCGGCATGCCCTCCACGGAGGCGCCCGCGGACGGCGGCCCCTTGGGCTCCCCGGAGGAGAAGGCGGGGCCGGAGCCGCCGCCGCCGCTCTTGCGGCCGATGACGAAGGCCCCCACGCCCACGCCCACGACGAGGGCGCCGATGAGCGCGATGCGCGCGGTGGACGAGGGGCCCTTGCCTCCGCCTCCGGCGGGGGGCGGCGGGCTCACGGGAGACGTCATGACATCCACTCCTTGAAGCGGAAGAAGCCGAGGAAGGCGGCGTTGGCCGGCACGGGGCGCCACTCCAGCGGCGCCTCGGTGGCGAGCGAATCCAGGAGGCCGGTGCGCACCCGCGCGCCGGCCTCACCGGGGTGGTAGACGACGCGCGCGGGCGCATGGGCCCGGTCCTCCGGGCGCACCACGAGCATCAGGTGGAAGACGGGGCCCTCGTCGTGCTCCTGGCGGAAGGCCACCACGTCCCCGGTGCGGAGCTGCTCGCGCGCCTCCAGGCCCCGGCCCAGCGGCAGGAAGCTGCGCGCAAGGAGCGTCTCCGCGTCCGCGAAGTCGGAAGGGGCGCCGCGCGCGTCCCGCCACAGCGGCGACGCGAGCCGCGCCGAGGCCACGCGCCGGTACGCCGTGCGGTACGCGTAGCGGATGAGGCCCGCGCAGTCGCGCTGCGCGGGCTGCCACGCCGCGTCCGGGGCCTTCACCTGCGCGAGCGCCACCTGCGCGACCTCCCGGCGGAGCAGCCGCGCGCGCGTCTCCGGGGCGACGGGCTCCGGGGCGAGGGACGCGGCTTCGCGCGCGGGAGACACGGGGGCCGTCCCGGACGGAGCGGGCGCGGCGTTCAGCAGCAGCGTGAGCATCAGGACGCGCATGGCGGGGCCGGGCCGGGAGCTCCGGCCGCTTCAGTAGCCTTCGTCTCCACCGCCGCCATCACCGCTCTTCTGGAGCTCCTTGAGCGCCTCCTCCAGGTTCGTGGGCCAGCCCTTCCCCTTCGGCTTGGGGTCCGCGGACGGCACGTACACCTCCGCCTGTCCGTCCCCCAGGATGTTCACCCACGCGAGCACCCGCGTCGTCCCCGGCGTCGCCAGCGGGATGCGCACGCGGCGGCGGAGCTCGCCCGGCGTGCCCTCGAAGAGCGCCAGGTTGAGCGTGGCCACCGTGTGCGCCTTGTCGCCGCTGGGCCAGTAGTTCGTCGCCACCAGGTACACGCCCTTCGGCGGCGCGCGGTGGATGTAGAGGTACGGGCCGTACGCCGGCTGGTCGAAGTCGCCGCCCTGCTCGTTGAGGAAGAACGTGCCGCCGGACGGGCTCTCCGTGTTCGCCCAGTACACGTGCGCCATGGACGCCACGCTCAGCGTGTCGCCCTCGCTGCTCGCGTCCGTGGGCTCGTAGATGTGCAGGTCCGTGTAGACGCCGTCCGTGTCGCTCGTGAGGATGGCCTTGAGCGGCACCGGGGGCACCTGCGCGTAGCTCGTCGCCTGCGCGCGCGCCGTGCCGCCCTTGTTGGTGGCCATCACCGTCACGACGTTCTTCCCGCTGGCCGCCGGGAACTTGCGGCTGAAGCGCCCCCCTTGCGTGCGCATCAGGTAGCGGTCGCCGTTGATGGACACGACCACGGGGTCCACCGTGGGGTCGCTCACCGTGCCCTCAATCTGGAGCATCCGGTCCACCGTCCACCCGCCGGACGGCGCGCTCAACACCACCTTGGGGACCGTGTCGCCCCGGCCAATGGGCACGCCCTGCTGGCGGGCGTTGACCGGCGGCGCCGTCTGCGTCAGCAGCCCGGCGAGAAGGACGGAGAGCATCGTGGGACCTGGAGCCTGGGAATGGGGTGCGCGAACCGCGTGTCCGCGAGGAAACACAGCGTGCGGCAAGCTCCCACTTCTTTCAAGCCACCCGGCCCCCGCCAACGACCCCGCCCGGAAGCCCCCCCACCGCGACGCCGGGCGGCGCGGCCTTCGCCTTCCTTCCTCGCGCGCCCGTCCGTCCGCCCTGCGCCCGGGCCCGGACACCCACGGTCACGCGCCGGAAGGGCAGCGGCCTCCCGCACCCGTCCTACTGCGGGCGCTCCCAGCCATGGCGGTTCACGAAGTCCGACACCATGGCGGCCGTCGTGTCGCGGATCTTCTCCACGTCCGCCGCGGACTTGCCCGCCGTGTCCTCCATGGGCCAGTCCTCGCGCTTCTGGTCCGCCACCACCGGCGCGTCCGGCAGGCCGCCCAGCGTCACCAGGATCTGCGCGCTCTTCGCCAGCTCCGGCGTCAGCCGCTGCGGCCTGGCGTCGCCCAGGTCCACGCCCATCTCCTTCATGGTGGCGAGCACCTCGGGGTGCAGGCGCTCGGCCGGCTGCGTCCCCGCAGAGATGGCTCGCGCCTTCGCCGGGTCCGCCAGCAGGTTGAAGAAAGCCGCCGCGATCTGCGAGCGACCCGCGTTGTGCGTACAAGCGAAGATGACCGTGTTCATCGCACCGCCTTTGGAGTGTTGAAAATCGTGAGGTTCCTGGGCTTCCAGGGAAGTATCACATCCTGAGTGGGGAGGAGGACAACGCTCGCCCGCTTCCCCGAAGGGGCCTGCTGTGACGGGGGATATGGGTAGGATTTGACTCCGCGCGAACCCTTTCCTCGAGCGGAAGCCGGGGGGATGGCTAGGTTGGAGGGGTCATGCAAAGCACCCCTTCCTGGGCCTGGGTTGTCTTCTGGGCGCTGCTCCTGGCGCTGCTGGTGGTGGACCTGCTGGCGCACCGGGGCGGGCGGGGGCAGTCGCGCCGCGCGGCGCGCCGGTGGGGGCTGGCGGGGGGGGGCTCTTGTGGAGCCGGGGGTGGGTGGGTTTGGGGCTGGGCTTCTGCGGCTTCGTGTGGGTGACGCTGGGCAGCGCGAAGGGACACGAGTACCTGGCGGCGTGGCTCATCGAGAAGAGCCTCAGCCTGGACAACGTCTTCGTCTTCCTCGTCATCTTCCGCAGCCTGAACGTGCCCCAGCGCTACCAGCACGAGGTGCTCTTCCTGGGCATCTTCGGCGCGCTGGTGTTCCGGGCCCTGTTCATCTTCGTGGGCGCGGCGGCGCTACAGCGCTGGGGCTGGGTGTCCTACGTCTTCGGCGCCATCCTGCTCGTCACGGCGTGGCGCGTGCTGCGCGAGGACCCGTCGAAGCAGGAGGACAACCGCGTCGTGGGGTGGCTGTCGAAGCGGCTGCCGGTGACGGACCGGGTGGAGGGGCCGCGCTTCGTGGTGAAGCACGAGGGCCACCGGTTCGCCACGCCGCTCCTGGTGGCGCTCGTGGGCCTGGAGGTGACGGACATCCTGTTCGCGGTGGACTCGGTGCCGGCGGCGTTCTCCGTCACCACCGACACGTTCATCCTCTACAGCTCCAACGCCTTCGCCATCCTGGGGCTGCGCGCGCTCTACCTGGTCATCTCCGGGGCGGTGGGGCAGCTGAAGTACCTGCACTACGGGCTGGCCGGGGTGCTGGCGTTCGCGGGCGTGAAGATGGTGGCGGAGGCGTGGGTGCACATCCCGCCGCTGCTCTCCGTGGCCATCATCGTGGTGCTGATTGGCGGGGCGGTGGGCGCGAGCCTCGCCCACCGGCGCTCCGCGCGTCAGGTGGAGGCCTGACGCTCAGGGCGTGGGCAGGCCCGCGGTGCCGGCGGGCTCCAGGGGCCGGATGAGCAGGTCGTCGAACGTGGGGTTCGCCGCCTTCGCGATGCGCTCCGCGTGCTTCTTCAGGAGGGCCGCGTTGGCGTCCTTCACGTCCTTGCCCGAGGCCAGCTCCAGCTGGGTGATGTACTTGCGCAGCCCGGCGCGGCGCTGCTCCAGCTGCAGCCGCTCCGCCTCGGTGAGCTTCGGGTCCTCCAGCTGCGGCGCGATGGCGGCGAGTTGCGCCTCCAGCTGCGCGAGGTTCGTTGGATCCGACACCTGGGACGCCATCGCCACGCCCGCGTCCGGCGCGGCCTCGGGCGGGGGGTAGACCACGGCGGTGAGGCGGCGGAACTCCACGGGCGACATGCGCTGCGCCTCCAGGTTCTGGAGGAGGACGGACTGGGCCTTGCCCGCCATGCGCAGGGAGGCGCCGGCGGCCTTCAGCATCGCGCGGCGGCTTCCGGTGCTGAGCTCCCCGCCGTGCGCCTGGACGTACTCCAGGCTCTCCCGCTGCATCACCTGGTAGGCGGGCAGGGTCGCCTCGCGCGCCGCGAGGTAGGCCTCCAGCCGCGCCTCGTCCAGCGGCAGCACCTTGCCCGCTGGCGGCGGCTGGAAGGGGTAGCGGGCGTTGAGCTCCATGACCTTCTGGGCGCGCTCCTGGGTGTTCATCAGCGCCTCCACGCCACCGCCCATGGCGCGGTCCGCCCAGTACCCCGTCGCGACCAGGCCGCCGCCCACCAGCGCCAGCCCGCCGACACCCAGCCCCAGCCCGAGGATCCACTTCTTGTTCATGGCGCCGCTCCGCTCTCCGTCCGGCAAGGGCGGGGCCCGCCCGCCGCCGGAGCCCCTTTGCTACCCGGGCCGTCCCGCCAGGGCAAGCGCGCCTCGGGCGGCGGCACTTCACCTCCCAGCAGGCGGCCGGCGCGGCAGCCGCACGAGGAAGGTGGTGCCCTCCAGGGGGGTGGAGCGCACGCGGAGCCGCCCGGCATGCGCATCCACGATGTGCTTCACGATGAACAGCCCCAGCCCCAGGCCGTGGGTGTGGTTGCGGTGGGTGTCGTGGGCCTTCACCCGCTTGAGGGGCTCGAACAGGTGCGGCATCAGCTCCGGCGGAATGGGGCGCCCCCGGTTCCTCACCGCGAGCGTCACCGAGTCCCGGTGGGCGCGCAGGCGCACGCGCACCGGGCAGAAGGCGTCTCCATAGGCGAGCGCGTTGTTCACCAGGTTGGTGATGACCTGCGCCAGCCGGTCCGGGTCGCAGCGCAGCCGGGCCTCCCCCTGTCCATCCACCTCCAGGCGCCGGTCCGGGTGGGCCTGCTGCACCTCGTCCACCACCTGGCGCACCAGGTCCAGGAGGTCCACCTCGCGCGGGTCCATGGGGATGCCGCCGCCCAGCCGGGCCTGGGTGAAGTCCAGCACGTCGCGCAGCATGCGGTGCGCGCGCTCGGCGCTGGAGAGGATGCGGGCCACGGCCTTCTGGTCGCGCGGGTCGGCGTCCTCGCGCCTGGAGAGCGACGTGGCGGCCATGGTGATGGCGGAGATGGGGTTGCGCAGGTCGTGGCCGACGATGCCGATGAGCAGCTGCTCGAACTCCGCGCGGCGCCTCGCCTCCGCCTCCGCCTCGTGCCGGTCGGTGACGTCCTGCATGGCGCCCACCATGCGCACCGGGTGGCCCTGGAGGTCCTTCACCACGCGGCCCCGGTCCTCGACGAAGGCCCACGTCCCGTCGCCCCGCCGCAGCCGGTACGCGGCCACCCAGTGCCCCTCGTCGCTGTCGAGCGCCTCCTGCAGCTCCCGCGTCACCCGCTCGCGCTCGTCGGGGTGCAGGTGGGCCGACCACCAGGCCATGTCCATGACGGGCAGCCCCTGGGACGTGTCCAGCCGGAGGAGGCGCGGCGCCAGCTCGCTCCAGTGGATCTCCCCCGTCACCAGGTCCCAGTCCCAGATGATGTCGCGGGTGGCCAGGGTGGCCAGCCGGTAGCGGGTCTCCGACGCGCGCAGCTCCTGCTCCGCCCGGCGCCGCTCGGTGATGTCCAGCGACACGCCCGACACGCTCACCACCCGTCCGTCCGCGCCGACCACCGGCAGGAGGCGGACCTCGATCCAGACGCCCATGAGGTAGAGCTCGGTGGACAGCCGCTCCCCGGCCAGCGCGCGCAGGACGACCTCCAGCACGTCCCGCCGGTCCTGGAACACCTCGAAGATGGAGCGCCCCTGCATCATCCGGGAGGACACGGTCGTGGACGTCACGCCCTCGCCCTCGAAGAGGGTGAACACGCCCTGCGTGTCGAAGGCCCACAGCACCACCGGCAGCTGGGTGAGCACGCGTTGGAGCTGCTCACGGGCCTCGTCGCGCTCCTCGCGCAGGGTGCGCGTGGTGGTGATGTCCGTGGACACGCCGCAGAGGGCCCACGACTCGCCCTCCACGCCGGGCAGGGGGAACTTCATCGTGTGGTAGAGGTGCGCCCCGTCGGGCTGGAGCACCTCCTCGTCGAAGACGAGCGGCCGCCGCGACGACAGCACCCGGCGGTCGTTGTAGCGGAAGCGCTCCGCCGCCTCCCGGGGGAACAGCTCCAGGTCCGAGCGCCCCAGCACCGACGCGCGCGGGTGGCCGGAGATGGCCTCGAAGGGGCGGTTGACGAAGAGGTACCGCCCGCCCGCGTCCTTCGCGTAGATGGCGGCCGGGGCGTGGTCGAGGATCTCCTGCAGCCGCAGCTCGCGGGAGCGCAGCGCCTGTTCATGCTCGTGGACGTAGTGGGCCACGGCCTCCGTCAGGCTGCGGTCCAGCGCGCGCCACAGCCTGCGCAGCTCGTCCGTATCGAGCGGCCGGTGGGAGGCATCCAGCACCTCCAGGATGGCCTCGCGCAAGAGGCCGTACTCCTCCACCAGGGTCTCCACCCGCGCGCCGGCCCGGAAGCGCCGCAGCCCGATCTCCCGGGCGTGGGCCCAGGCCGGCCCGCTGGACCACGCCTCCGCGGCGCCCTGCCGGAGGACGAGCACCAGGGCGTCCACCTGCTTGAGCATCCCCTGCAGCCGCTCCTGGAGCTCCACGTCCATGCCCGGAGGGAGGGGCTCCAGCCGGGCGCCCCAGCGCCGGATGATGTCCTCGCGCCTCGCCTCCACCAGATCCGCGAGCGACTCTTCCGTGGACGCGACCGGCTTCATGCCGGCGCCCCGGAGGCCCTGCCCGGACGAGGCAGGCCGCATGCTGTCGGAAGAGTGAGCTTCACTGGACCCCTGCTCCCTGGACGTGCCCGGAGTGGAGGGAAGATGCGCATCGTGCGCCGCGGAATGGATGGGGCCTGCGGGCGGAGACGGGGTGGGTTGCCCACCTCTGGGATTGAACCCAGGGACATGGCGGGCGGCCAGGAGGGGCGCTCTCGAACCGCTGGGCCCCGTCAGGGACCTGGGGGAGACTGCCCTCCAAGCACACGGGAGGCAGCAGGCCATGGCATTCGCGGAACGCAGCACCAGTGGACAGGGCGATGACGTGCTGGCGACGGGGCGGCTGCCCTCCAGGCCCGGGTCCCAGCTACGGAGCATGGCGGCGGAGGTCCGGTCATGAGCACGCCCAAGCCGGTGGATCCGCTGGAGTCGCTGGCCCGGGGC
>JAFADT010000622.1 GCA_023424585.1 Pseudomonadota bacterium | reverse complement strand
ACACCTACCAGCTCCTCTACGGCCGCGCGCCCAAGGTGCCGGTGATGCCCAGCGCGTCGCGTTAGTGTGTAATCCTGGCTGAAGCCTGAATTCGTGCATCCTTTGTGGAGGGGGAGGGGCGGGCCGTGATTACGTCGGTCGCATGCTCCCCCTCCCAACCCGAGCCGCTCCCCTCGTCGTCGCGGTGTTCACCCTGGTGGCGCTGTGCCCGCCGGCGGAGGCCGAGGCGCAGGCCTGGTCGCTGACGAACGCGCAGCGGCAGGCGTTCCTGCGCTACTACGCGCCGGTCATCTTCAAGCGCGCGAACGCGAACGACAACAAGCACGGCTACGACTGGCTGACGAACTTCGACTTCGACCAGGACGGGGACTTCTCCAACAACAAGCTGCACTGGAAGCAGATCAACCAGTATGTGGATGCGTCGCGCGCGGGGCCGAGCGCCTTCGACAGGTGGCGCATCCGGCCGACGCTGTACACGTCGCTGATTGAGTACATGGACGGGGGGAAGAACCTGGTCCTCGTGTATCACCTGTACCACGCGCTGGATAAGAACGCGGCGGGCCACTGGCAGCTGCACGACTGGGAGCGCGTGGAGCTGCAGGTGCGCAACGTGGTGGGCGACCCGGGCAGCGGGGAGTCCGTGGCGTTCGCGGTGGTGACACAGCACAAGCGCAACGTGGTGCGCCGCGCGGGCAGCAGCGATCTCCAGTTCATGCAGACGGGCACGGGCAGCCACCTGCTCATCTGGCAGGCCGAGTGGTCCGACAAGCTGCTGGCGCCGCACGGTCAGGAGCTGCGCTTCGTGTCGGATCCGTACGCGTTCTTCGCGGGCCGGATGGCGTCGGGCGGGAAGGCGGAGGCGGACGTGAACAACGACGACGGGCGCAAGAAGCTGCACTTCGTCTTCGTGCCGGAGGACGACGGCGCGGCGGTGGCCGCGTTCAACGCGCGGCCGGTGCGGTACGCCACGGCGGACGCGCTGGCCAGCCGCTATGACAACGGGGACTCCGCCAGCTGGCCCGCGGTGAAGCGCGTCACCTACGAGTTGCAGGACATGGCGGACATCCTCCCGACGCACTGGGAGTTCGGCGGCTATGCGACGCACTGGCTGGCGGAGTCGTCGCAGTTCTTCTACCTGGAGAGCCCGGTGGTGAACGAGGCGGGGCAGGCGGAGGTGAGCCCGGGGATGCAGCGCTTCTTCTCGAAGACGCGCGACGTCGAGGGACAGGACGACCGCGAGGGCTACCCGTCGAAGAAGTGGTTCTTCGGCACGTTCGAGCTGAACGACAAGGCGTCGGACACGGGCGGCGGCGGCTCCAGCGAGTTCCACGACAAGTCCTGGGCCGGCACGGTGGTGGACTCGCGGGGGCAGACGCGCATGAGCGCGAGCGGCTACCCGGCGTCCGCGAACGCGTACTGGTGGCAGCACGACTACTTCGTGCACTCGGGGGTGACGGACGACAAGGACGGGCAGGAGCAGGGCTTCTGGTTGCAGGGTGGGTGGTACTTGCCCCAGAACGGCGGGTTTGACGGACGCTGGGTGCAGCTCTTCGACGATCGTCCGGGCAAGGAGTCTGGCGAGGACTGAATTGGTCCTGATTGCCGGGTGGGAGCAGAGCGAGAAGCGGCGCTCATGCCCGCTTGTTCATGATTGCGGGAAGCGGCTCGGGGATGGGGTTGGACTGATAGGCTGGAGCGACGTCGTCCAACCCCCTCGTTTGCGTGACGGAGACACGCCATGAGCCAGCCCAGCGCCCCCGGCCCCCAACAGATAGACCTCAACCGCACCGCCGTCGAAATCGCCCCCGAGACCTTCTGGGTGGGGAAGCGCGAGTCCGGCGGCATCTTCTTCGCCAACCCGTACCTGCGCCGCTTTCGAGGCACGGACACCCGGACGAAGAAGCCGGCTGAGTTCAACCTCCTCATCGACCCCGGCTCGAGCAGCGACTTCTCCACCATCCACACGAAGGTGGTGTCGCTGATTGGGGGGATGGACCGCCTGTCGGCGCTGTTCATCAACCACCAGGATCCGGACGTGGGCTCGTCCGCGAACATCATCTCGGCGCGCTACTCGCCGCGCGCGAGCATCCTGTGCTCCGAGGACACCTGGCGGCTCATCGTCCACTTCAACCTGCCGCGAAACCGCTTCATCCCGACGGAGAAGTTCTCTGCTGGGTTGAACGTGCCCACGGGGCACAAGCTGTTGCCGGTGCCGTCGCCGTTCTGCCACTTCCGGGGCGCGGTGATGCTCTATGACCCGCAGACGCGGGTGCTCTTCACGGGCGACCTCTTCGGCGGCCTCACGGACAGCAAGGCGCAGGGGCTCTGGGCGGACGAGTCCGACTGGACCGGCATCCGGGCGTTCCATCAGATCTACATGCCGGTGAACTCGGCGCTGGTGCGCGCGGTGGCGGCCATCCGGAAGCTGACGCCCGCGGTGGAGATGATCGCCCCGCAGCACGGCCGCGTCATCCGGGGCAAGCTGGTGCAGCAGTTCCTGGAGCGCATGGAGCGGCTGCAGGTGGGCCTGGACATCATCGACGAGGCGCAGGACCGCACGCACCTGCAGGCCTGGAACGCGGTGGTGGACCGGGTGCTGAACCTGGCGCGCGGCTACCTGGGCGACTCGGTGGAGGCGAAGCTCAGCGCGAGCGACCCGCTGTCGGACACGGCGAAGTTCAACGGCAAGCGGCTGGAGGTGAGCCGCCTGGGCAAGTGGACGCTGGAGCACGTGGTGGAGGTGCTCTGCCAGGGCGAGCCCTCGGAGATCTCCGGCCCCATCATGGTGGAGGCCACCCTCGCCGCGGCGGAGTACAACCTGCCCACGCCGCACCTGGACCTCGAAGGCGCGGGTGCGCCGGCGCCGGTCTCGCTGCTGGAGCCGTAGGAGAGGGGAGGGAGGGGTGCAACCCAAGGATCCCGACAGCGGAGGCCTGGCCTACCTGGGCCCGGAGGCATTGCGCGGGAGGGCCCCGGCCGATGATGGGCTGGGGCCCACGCTGCCGCAGGTGCGCACGCCGGTGTCTCCGGGCGGCACGTTGCTCCAGGGGGCGGTGACGCCCCGGCCTCCCGCGCGTTCGCACCAGGGGCTGGTCCCGGGGCAGGTGGTGGCGGGGCGCTACCAGGTGGAGAAGTGGCTGGGCGTGGGCGGGACGTCGGCGGTGTATCAGGCGCTGGATTTGAAACAGCTCCAGCGCGTGGCGCTCAAGGTGCTGGCGGTGCCGCACGCGGACGAGGCGATGGTGACGCGCTTCCGCCAGGAGGTGGAGCACGCCCGGGCGCTGGA
>JAFADT010000618.1 GCA_023424585.1 Pseudomonadota bacterium | reverse complement strand
GGGCGCGGGCGAGTTCACCGCGGAGGTGGGCGCCCCGGCCGAGCCGCCCCTTCGCGTGGAGCTGCCCGCGCGGGGCGTGCTGCGCGAGGTGCGGGTGATGTCCTTCGTGGGCGGGCTGCCCTTCGCGGTGGCGGAGCGTCAGTCCCGCGCCGCGGTGGCCGCGCTGCGCGAGCGGGGCATCCTGGCGGAGGCCGACAACCGGCCGCTGGCGGTGACGCGCTCGCAGGGCTCCGCGACGTTCGTGCTGGCGCAGTTCGAGCACACCGTGGCGGGCTTCACCTCGCTGGGCGAGCGGGGCCTGGACGCCGAGGGGGTGGGGCGCGAGGCGGCGGAGGCGCTGACCCGCTTCATGGAGACGGGGGGCGCGCTCGACGAGCACCTGGCGGAGCAGCTGCTCCTGCCGGCGGCGCTCCTGGCTTCCGGGAGGCTGGGCGCGGCGACGCCGGGGACCACGCGGTTCACCGCCGCTCGCATCACCGAGGAGCTGACGGTCCAGGCGGAGGTGCTGCGGCGCTTCCTGCCGGTGCACCTCCGGGTGGAGCCGGGCGGCAGCGTGGAGGTCCGCCCGGCGTGAGGCGAGGCTTCAGGCCTCGTCCTCGGTGGCGCTGCCGCGGGCGCCGAAGGTGTTGCTGTCCGCCATCTCCTTCACGGTGCCCCGGTAGGCGCGGATCGCGAAGGGCGTGGCGACGAGGAACACGATGCCCACGAGGCCAATGGCCATCCAGGGCACGGGCGTCTCCTTGATCTGCACGTCCTTGCCGTAGCCATTGAGGTTGTTGCCCATGGCGCGCGCCTTGGCGGCGTCCTTCTCAGCCTGGGTCAACTCCTTGCGTTCCTTGAACTCCTGGGGCTGCCGACGTTGGGGCTGCGCCAGGACAGTGCCGCCCCACGCAAGGGCGAGGACGAGAACAAGCCGGGGGAGGGAGGGGGAGGACATGGGCCTTGAGCCTAACAGAGGCGCGAGCCGCGGGTGAACAGGGGGTTGCTTCGCCCCGCACGGAGCGTTACGCGCGCGTCATGCTCCGCCTTCCCTTCCTGCTCCTGGCGAACCTCCTCCTGGGGCTGAAGCTGCTCCTGGGCCTGCCCTTTCGCCTGATGGCGGCGCGCGGGAGACCCACCTGGATCCGCTTCCGGCTCGCGGGCCAGCTCCCGTACCGCCCGCGCCCCATGTCACGCTTCCGTTTCGGCGGCGGCCCGGCGGAGCCCGCCACGGTGACGTCGCTCGACGCGCTGAGCCGCGCACTCAAGGTGCTGGCCGCGGACCCGAAGGTGGAGGGCGTCCTCCTGGAGGTCGAGGGCCTGTCCATCCCGGACGCGAAGCGGGAGGCCCTGCGCGCGCTGCTGTCGGACTTCCAGGCCGCCGGGAAGCGGGTGGTGTCCTGGGCGGTGATGGTGGACACGGACGCCTACCCCGTGCTGGGCGCGGCGGACGAGGTGCTGCTCGCTCCCATGGGCCGCGTGGAGCTGGTGGGCTACGCCGCCGAGGCCACGGTGCTGGGCGAGGCCTTCGGCCGGGTGGGCATCCACGCGCACTTCGCCCGGCGCGGCGACTACAAGACGGCGCCGGAGCTCTTCACCGACGGAAGGGTGTCCGACATCCAGCGCCAGACGCTGGAGTCCTTCCTGGATGAGCGCTACGCCGCGCTCGTCGACGCCATCGCCCGAGACCGGGGCAAGACGCCGGAGGAGGCGCGGGCCCTCATCGACGCGGGGCCCTACAGCGCGAAGCGGGCGCTGGAGGCGGGGCTGGTGGACGGGCTGGTCCACGAGGCGGACCTGGGCGCGCACCTGGGCCTGGAGGCGAAGAAGGACGAGGAGCCCCCGGTGCCCACCTACGACGCGTACTTGGCGACGCTCGCGTTCCCGCCGGTGCGGTGGCGCCGGCTGCGCCGCAAGCCCCGGCTGGCGGTGGTGGACGTCGCGGGCATCATCATCCCGGGCAGCGGCGGCGCGGGCCGGTTCGCGGCGGCGGACGCGGTGGTGAAGGCGGTCCGGCAGGCGGGGCGGGACCCGCGCGCGAAGGCGGTGGTGCTGGCGGTGGCGAGCCCCGGCGGCTCCGCGTTCGCGTCCGAGCAGATCCTGGAGGCCGTGAAGCGCGTGGCGAAGCAGAAGCCGGTCATCGCGTACGTGGACTCGGTCTGCGCGAGCGGCGGCTACATGGCGGCCATCGGCGCGAAGGAGATCTGGTCCGCGCCCCACGCCGTCGTGGGCTCCATCGGCGTCTTCGTGGGCAAGTTCGAGTACGGGGACCTGCTGGAGAAGCTGGGCATCCACCGCACCACGCTGGCGCGGGGCGAGAACGCGGCCTTCTTCTCCTCCTCACGGGGCTTCACGCCGAACGAGCGCGCCGCCCTGGAGCGCGAGGTGGAGGAGAGCTACCAGTCCTTCCTGGAGCTGGTGGCCCAGGCGCGCGGCCGGACGAAGGAGGAGATCCACCAGCGCGCGGAGGGACGCGTCTACTCCGGGCTGCGCGCGAAGGAGGCGGGGCTGGTGGACCGCATCGGCGGCTTCGAGGAGGTCTGCCGCCACGCGCTCGACGAGGCGCGCGTCCCGTCGGACGACTTCGAACTGGTGCGCTACGGCGGCGCCCGCGCGAAGCTGTCCCTGCTCAAGCTGCTGATGGGGGCGGCGCACCCGGCCACGTATGCGTTCTGCCCCACGGCGTGGAGCCTCCAGCGCCTCGGGGCTTCCCGGCATTTCGACTAGCATGGGGGCATGGCCCGCTCC
>JAFADT010000603.1 GCA_023424585.1 Pseudomonadota bacterium | reverse complement strand
GCCAGCGCCCTGCGGGTCTCCATGGAAGCGCAGCTGGAAGGCGCGCTTTCGCGGGCCGAACGACAGCAGCAGGACCTGGACGAGCTGCGCGCGCAGCTGGGGCTGAAGGAGCAGGAGCTGACGGCCCTGCGCGCGGAGACGGCCCGGTTGGGCGCCGCGCACCAGGAGCTGATGCGCCTGGGCTCCGAGCTGCAACGGGCGCACGCCGCGCTGCATGAGCGGAGCCAGCAGGTCGGCCGGCTGGAGGCGGAGTTGATGGACGCCAGCGACCGGCTCGCCGCGACGCGCGAACACGCGGAGGTGCTCGTGGTGCAGCTCGAGACCGCGCGCCGCTTCGCGGGCAAGGCCACGAGCCTGGAGTCCTCGATGGAGGGCCTGCGCGCCGAACTGGAAGCCGCGCGCGCGGACGCGGCCCACCTCTCGGAGACCCTCCAGACCGGGAACGAGCGCACCGCCACGCTGGAGGCACAGCTCGCGGAGCTCACCGCGCGCGCGGAGCAGGAGCGGACCGACCTGGAAGCCCGCCTCGCGAGCGCCGCCACCGAGAAGGCCGAGATCCAGGTGCGCCTCGAAGAGGTCACCTCGCAGGCTGGCTCGGAGCAGGCCGAACTGGAGCTGCGCCTGACCGAGGCGCTCACGAGCGCAGGCACGGACAAGGCCACGCTGGAGCTTCGCCTCAACGAGGCCGTCGCAAGGGCAGCCCTGGAGAAGGCCGAGCTGGAAACGCGCCTCAACTCGCTCCTCGCAAGCGCCACGGCCGAGAAGGCGGAGCTGGAGGCCCGCCTCAACGAGGTCCTCGCGAGCACTGGAACCGAGAGGGCCGAACTGGAAGCCCGCCTCAACGAGGCCCTCGCGAGCACTGGAACGGAGAAGGCGGAGCTGGAAGTGCGCCTCGCCGAAGCGCTGGCCCAGGCCGCCGAGGAGAAGGCCGAGCTCGAAGTGCGGCTCGCGGAAGCCACCGCCCAGGCCGGCACGGAGCGGGCTGACCTGGAGGCCCGCCTCGCGGCGCTCAGCGAACAGGCTCGCGAGGAGAAGGCCGCCATCGAGGCCCAGCTCGCGGAGGCCACCGCCCGCGCCGCTGCGGAGAAGGCCGACCTCGAAGCCCGCCTCGCCCAGGCCGCCGAACAGACCCGCGAAGCCCTCGCCGCGCTGGAGTCCCGGCTCGCCACGGCGCTCGAGGATGCTCGGACCGGCCAGGCCTCGCTGGAGGCCCGCGTCGCCTCCCTGACCCAGGCCGTCGCCGACGCCGAGGCCCAGGCCCGCCGCGCGGACGCCGAGCGCACCGCCATGGCCTCCGAGCGCGAGCGCCTCCAGTCGGACCTGACCGTCGCCCGCGCCGCCCGCGTCCGCCTGGAGGGCCGCACCAGCTCCCTGGAGACCGCCGCCGCGGACGCCGCGCGCCTCCTCGAGACCGAGCGCGCCGAACGCGACCAGCTCGCCGCGCGGATCCGCGAACAGCAGGCCCGGCTGGCAGCGCTGGAGACCGAACGCGAGACCCTGGTCCAGGCGCTGGAGGAGGCCAAGAGCGCCGCCGCGCCGCCCCCGGAGGACGTGCTGGAGCTGGCCGCGGAGATGGAGGTCCTCCAGGCCCACGTCGAGAAGATGCAGGACCAGCTCGCCGCCCGAGAGGCCGAACTGGACGAGCTGCGCCGTGCCAGCGCCCACGGGGCCTCGCGCCGGGCCACGCCCGACGTCCCGTCCGAGCCCAAGAAGGTCGGCGAGCGCGAATGAACGCCCGCGTCTACACTTGCCCCCGTGGACGCAAGCGAACGCATCTTCAAGTACCACGGCCTGGGCAATGACTTCGTCGTCCTGGACCGCCGCCACACCGGCGTGGACCTCGGCGAGGCGCAGTCCCGCTGGCTGTGCGACCGGCGCCGGGGCATCGGCGCGGACGGGGTGCTCGCCATCCTCCCGTCGTCCCGCGGCCTTGCCCGCATGGTCGTCCACAACGCCGACGGCAGCATCGCGGAGATGTGCGGCAACGGCCTGCGCTGTGCGGTGAAGTATCTGGTGGACCACGGCGGCCAGCACCCCACGTTCATCGACGTGGAGACTGGCGCGGGCGTGCTCACCTGCGAGCCCGGCTACGGCGACGGCGGCGTCATCAGCGTGGACATCTCCATGGGCCCGGCGCGGCTGGTGGCCGCGAACCTGCCCTCGGGGACGACCGGCCAGCCCTTCGTGCGCGCGCCCGTGCCCGGCCATGAGGGGCTGCTCGGCACGGCCGTGAACATGGGCAACCCGCACCTGGTGCTCCTGGATCAACCCCTGGAGGCCGCCGAGCGCCTGGGCCCCCTCCTGGAGCGGCACCCCGCCTTCCCGGACCGGACCAACGTGGAGTTCGTCCGCGTGGACGAGGACGGGCTGACCGTCGTCGTCTGGGAGCGGGGCTGCGGCCTCACCCAGGCCTGTGGGACGGGCGCGTGCGCGTCCGCGGTGGCGGCCGTGCTGGCGAGGCGCCTGCCCTCGAACGCCTGGCTGCGCGTCACCCTGCCGGGCGGAGACCTGAGAATCCGCGTTCCCGACGACCTGTCCGACATCCGGCTCCGGGGCCCCGTGTCCTTCGTCTTCGAAGGCGTTGTCGTGCTTCCAAGGGCCCGATAGCCTTCGGTTTTCCTCCCTTCCTCCCCCGAGCGCCGTGGCCGGTCCCATCCTCGTCGTCGACGACGACCTGTTCTTCCGACAACTCGCCACGGACCTGCTGTCGCGCCGGGGGCACCGCGTGGTGGCGGTGGAGAACGCCACCCTCGCCCTGGAGGAGGTGTCCCGGGCGACGTTCGACCTGGTCCTCACCGACGTGGTGATGCCCGGCGTGGACGGCTTCGCGCTCACCGCGCGCTTGCGCGAGCGGGACCCCGAGCAGGAGGTCATCCTCGTCAGCACCCGCGACGACGTGAAGGGGTCGGAGGTCGCGCTGCGCCTGGGCGTGGCGGACTGCCTCGTCAAGCCCGTGGAGGAGTCCGACCTGCTGCTCGCGGTGGACCGCGCCATGGAGCGCGCCCAGCTTCGCCACGAGCGCGCGCGCCTCCAGGACGAGAACCTGGAGTTCGCCCGCTTCCACAACCTCCAGCAGCGCTGCCTGGAGCTGCTCTCCCATCCGGACCTGGAGTGGCTCCAGGAGCGCGTCATCGCGGACCTGGGCGCGGTGTGCGACGCGCAGAGCGCCGCGCTGTGGGTGGTGGACGACCGGGGAGACCTGGCGCTGCGCTCGTACCGGGGCCTGCTCGACAAGCAGTTCCTGCCGGAGAAGATGAGCCCCGAGGGGCCGCTGTCCCTGCGCCTGCGCGAGGCGGCCCCGTGGCTGGCGCGCGATGAGCGCTCGCCCGTGCTGTACGTGCCGCTGGTGGCCACGGGCGAGGTGATGGGGCTCGCGCAGCTGTCGGATCCGCTCACCGGCGACTTCCGGCTGGAGCACACGCGCGACGCGAAGGTGCTGGCGGACTTCGCCGCGGTGGGCGTGAAGAACGGCCGCAAGCTGATGGCGCTCCAGCGCCTGGGCCTGCGCGACCGCGACACCGCCGCGTACAACCTCAGCTACTTCACCGACTACGCCTCCAAGGAGATCTACAAGGCGCGCCGGTATGGCCGCACGTTCTCGCTGCTGACCTTCAGCATCGACAACCTGCCGCTGGTGCGCGTGCGGCTGGGCGCGCAGGACGCGAAGAAGGCCGTGCGCGGCATCATCAAGGCGCTCAGCAAGATCATCCGCGACTCGGACGTCATCGCGAAGGCGAGCGACCAGGAGTTCTACCTCCTCTTGCCGGAGACGGACTTCTTCGGCGCGATGATGTTCGTGCGCCGCGCGGTGGCCGCCGTGCGGGACGAGCCGGAGGTGCAGGACGTGGAGCAGCGCCTGCCGCTGGCGCTCGTGGGCGGGGCCAGCACCTTCCCCAAGGACGGCGAGGACTTCGACGAGCTGGTGCACCGCTGCCGCCGCCGCATGGACGAGCGCCGCGCGTCGCTCCAGCGCCGGCTGATGCTGGACGGGCTGCCGTTCTGGGACGAGGTGGACCTGCTCCTGGGCACGCCCAACAGCCCGCGCCTGCCCACGGACGACCGCGCGGAGCCCAGCCGCCGGGGCAAGGTGGCGGACGTGCTCTTCGACGAGCTCCAGGTGGAGATCGCCCGGGAGCTGGTGCGCGACCCGGGCTCGCGCGGGCTGCTGTACGTGGGCGGTCCGGAGATCCGCGCGGACCTGCCGCTGGCGGTGGGGCTGGAGCAGGCGCCGCCGGACCTGGCGTCGCGCATCTACCTGCTGGGCCGGCGCGTGGACCTGGAGTCGCACGCGGCGCTCACGCCGGTGTTCCTGGAGGGCGACGAGCGGGTGGCGCGCCACGAGTTCATCCTCTGGCTGTCGGAGAGCGCGTCGTACGCGCTCATCCAGCGGCGGGGGCGGGGCGCGACGTGGGGGTTCCACACCTCGGACACCGCGGTGGTGGACGGGCTCATCTCCAAGCTGCAGGCCGAATACGACCTGCAGCCCTACTGACGTAACGAAGCGGAGCAAGCGACCGTGGCCCAGGTGCGGAAGATCCTCATCGCCGACCCCGACCTCGACTCGGTGCGAGCCCTGTCGCGGGCGCTGCGCACGAAGGGCTATCAGGTGCACTACGCGCCGGACGGCTCGCGAGCCCTGGAGGTCGCGGTGCTCCGGCACCCGGACCTGACGCTCTTCGATGAGGCGTGCCGGCTCCTGGACGCGCGCACGTTCGTCCAGATCCTGCGCACCAACCCGCGCACGGAAGACATCCCGGTGGTGCTCACCACGTCCAGCCTGGACACGGACCGGGTGCGGGGCATGCGGGATGGCACGCTGCGCAAGCCCTTCAACCTGGACGAGGTGCTCAGCCGCATCGAGCACATCTTCCGCCGCAACGAGGCGGCCAAGGACCTCAAGAGCGAGCAGCAGGAGATCGAAGGCTCGCTCAGCCAGCTCAGCATCCCGGACCTCATGCAGATTCTGGGCATGAACAAGCGCAACGGGCGCCTGGCGCTGGAGCGCGGTTCGGAGCGCGGGGAGATCACCGTCGCGGAGGGGCGCACGGTGAACGCGCGGCTCGGGAGGGTGGAGGGGGAGAAGGCGCTGTTCCGGCTCCTGGCGTGGACGGAGGGCAACTTCACCTTCACGCCCGGCACCAGCGCCGCGCGCCCGCGCATCAACCGCGCGATGGACGACGCGCTCCTGGAGGGCATGCGTCAGTCGGACGAGGTGAACCGCCTGTTGCCGGGCCTGCCGCCGCGCCACACGCGGCTGATGCTGGCGCCGGAGGTGGACCTGTCCGAGGAGCAGCACCCGGTGACGGCGCAGGTGATGGAGCTGCTCCGCCAGCCGCGAGCGCTGGGCGAGGTGCTGGACCTGGCGCCCGCGACGGACATGGAGGTGCTGGGCGTGCTGTCCACGCTGCTCCAGAAGGGCGTGGCGCGCCCCACGGAGAGCGAGGGCCAGAACCTGGGGGCGGGCGACCTCATCGGCGCGGCGGAGGTGCACGCGCTGCGCGGGCGCCTGTTGCGCACGCGCACGCTGGCGAAGGTGGCGACGGCCAAGGTCTTCGTCTGTGGCAGCGGCTCCTCCGCGGCGCGGCGCATCCTGGCGCGGGTGCCGGGCCTGGAGGCGATGTCTGCGGATCCCACCGCGGTGAAGAGCGGCTTCGGGACGCTGGGGCGCCTGGAGCTGAGCGACGTGCTGAACGTGGACTTCTGCGTGCTGCCGCCCGCGGAGGCCGCGCGCCCGCTGTGGCGGCCGTTCAGCGCCGGGGCCATCGGCGCGCTGTTGATGGACACGTCGGAGCCGGCGGTGCGGCTGGCGCACTACCTGGCGTGGGAGGTCCGCATCCCCATCGTGGTGGTGGGCACGGAGGTGCCCGCGCCGCTGCAGGGCGCGCCGGCCGGCGTGAGCGCCCCGGGCGAGGACCTCACGGAAGCGCTGCGCGCCATGCTGATCCAGGCGCTCAACCCCGCGCCCACGCTGCCCGGCGTCACGCAGGTGCAGCGCGCGTCCGTGACGCCCCAGTGACGGGGGCCCACGGGGCTGGGGCCCTGGGGGCTCCAGCCGCGCCGGGCGCTTCAGGCCGCTTCGTCCAGGACCTCCAGCGCGTCCCGCACGCCCGGCAGCCGGGCGAGCAGCTCGTACTCCGCGGGCTGGAGCATGGACACGCGGCGGCCCGCGACGCGCTCCATCCACAGCTCGATGCGGTGGTCGCCGTCCGGGTTGAGCTGGCGGCAGATGCGGGCGCGGCGCCCCTCCTTGTGACAGGCCAGGATGTCCTGCTGGAGGCTGCGCAGCCGACGGAACACCTTCAGCGCCATCCGACCCTCGGGGGTGTCGAACGTGTGGAAGTGCCGGTTCCGCGACAGCGGCCGGCTGGGATCATGAAGCCTCTCCACGAGGCGGCGCACGAAAGGGTCCATCGACGAAGAAGGATAACATCCGCTACCCTGTCCCTCAGCGATGCCCCATCGATTTTTCCCCCGTCCCTGGACGCTTGTCCTGCTCCTACCGCTTGCCTGCAAGGACCCGGAGACGGCGGCCGCGCAGAAGCAGGCCGTCCAGGTCCAGAACTCCCTGTCACAGGGGCGCGAAGCCCTCGCGCAGGGGCAGTACGTCCGCGCCATCTCCGAGCTCCAGAAGGCGGCCAACGCCGCCCCGGAGAGCGTGGAGCCGCTCCTCCTCCTGGCCAGGGCCCACCAGGGCGCCGGCAACCCCGGCGCGGCCATCCTCACCCTCAAGCAGGCGGAGAGCCTCATTCCGGGCACCGACCCCGTCATCCAGAAGCAGCTCGCGGACCTGTATCTGGGGGAAGGGCAGACGCCCCAGGCCATCTCCACGCTCGTCGCGCTGCGGGACGAGGGCAAGCTGCCCAAGGAGGACGTCCTGTCGCTGGCCCGCCTCCAGGCGCGGCAGGGCCGCTCGGACGAGGCCTTCACCACGCTGGAGCGCATCCTCCGCGAGACCCCGGACGACGCCGCGACGAAGACGGTGGAGGCCGAGGTCCTCCTCATGAAGGGCGAGGAGCTGCTCGCGGCCAACCTGATGGACCGCGTGCTCCAGGGCTCGCCCAGCTTCACGCCCGCGCGCCTCCTGCGCACGCGCTACTTCCTGATGAGCGGCGTCTACGACATGGCGGAGGCGGACCTCCAGGCCGTGCCGGCCGAGGACGCGGACACCACGGACGTGGTGGCGATGAAGGCCCGCGTGCTGATGGCGCTCGGGCGCCCGGCGGAGGCGGAGGGCGCGCTCCGGAAGCTGCTGGAGGACGACGCGGACAACGCGGAGGCCGTCGCGTGGCTGGCGGAGATCGTCTGCGCCCAGGGCCGCGCGTCCGAGGCCCAGCAGCTGGTGGATCGCGCGCTGCACCTGCGCCCGCGCTTCGCCCGCGCCCTGTACGTGCGCGGCCGCGTCCTGGAGGAGCAGGGCGACGCGCGCGGGGCGGAGGACAGCTACCGCTTCGCCCTCAAGACGGAGCCCTTCTTCGCGCCCGCGCTGTCCCGCATGTGGCGGCTGCACCTGAAGGCGGGCCGCAAGCCGGAGGCCCAGGAGGTCCTGGAGCAGCTGGCCAGCCTGAACGATGCCTCCGTGGAGGAGAAGGCCGCGCTCGCGAACCTCTACGCCCAGTTCGAGACGCAGCTGCCGCGCGGCATGAAGCTCATCGAAGAGGCCCTGAAGCGCGAGCCGCAGAACCCCGAGTACCTGCGCATCCGGAAGGCCATCGACAAGGCGACGCCCAAGAAGAAGCGGGCCCCGACGGGGCCCATCATCATCCGCGGGCGGCGCTGAGGGCGGGCGCGGAGGAGGGCAGGCCCGCGGCCTCCGCGACCACCTTCTCCAGCGCCTTGAGCCCCTTGCGCTGGCCCACCGCCACCACGAGCAGGTTCTCCCGGGTGAAGTAGCGCCGCGCCACCTCGCGCACCCGCGCGGCCGTCTGCCGGTCCACCTGATCCGCGCGGTGGCCGAACGTCTCCGGACGGCGGAACAGCTCCACGCCGCCGAACCACCCGGCCAGCTCTCCCGGCGAGTCCTGGGAGAACTCCAGCAGCATGCGGTGGCGGCGCTTGGCGCGGTTCAGCTCCTCCTCGCTCGCCTCCTGGTCGCAGAGCTCCGCGAGCACGCGCAGCGCCTCCGCCACTACCAGCGGCGCCTTCTCCGGCGCGCTGGCCGCCTCGATCTCGAAGAGGCTCAGGTCGTGGTAGGTGTCCAGCCCCGCCTGCACCGAGTACGCAAGGCCCCGCTTCTCCACGATTTCAAAGGGCAGCCGCGACGACAGGCCGTCGTCCAGGAGGCGCCGGAGGAGCTGGAGCGCGGGGAAGTCCTCGTGCTGCTCCGGCACCGTGCGGAAGGTGAGCTTGAACTCCGTCTGCGACTCGTCGTGGGTGACGAAGTGGAAGTGCGGCCCGGGGCCCAGCAGGGGCGGCGCGCTCTCCGTGGTGGCGTCACCCTTCGGCAGGTGGGCGAAGGCGCGCTCGGCCAGGGCCAGCACCTCCGAGTGCTTCACGCTGCCCGCGGCGGACACCACCAGGTTGCCGGCCACGTAGTGCCGGGCGAAGTGCTCCCGCACCTGCGCGTGGGTGAGGGCCCTCACGGACTCGCGGGTGCCGGCGATCTTCAGGGACAGCGGGTGGCCGGGGAACAGCAGGCGCTTGGACAGGTTGTCCAGGTCGATGTCGCGCCCCTTGTCGTCCACCTCGTCGAGCATCTCCTCCAGGATGATCTGCCGCTCCACCTCCATGTCGGTGAGGCGGGGGCGGGTGAGCATGTCGCCGATGACGTCCAGGCCCACGCCCAGGTGGGCCGGGTGCAGCGGGGTGTAGTAGTAGCCGTGGTCGCGGGTGGTGGCGCCGTTGAGGTTGCCGCCCACCTCCTCCACCGCCGCGTTCATCTTCACCGTGTCCGGCCAGGCCTCGCTTCCCCGGAAGAAGAGGTGCTCCAGGAAGTGGCTGACGCCGTTGTTCTCCACCGTCTCGTGGCGGCTGCCGGTCCGCACGTAGACGGCCAGGAGGGCGGTGTGCAGGTGGGGCGTCTCGACGGTGACGACGCGCAGGCCCGAGGGCAGCACGTCCCGGTACGGTGTAAAGCTCATGCGCGAGGGAGCCTTAACACGAAGGTCGTCCCCTGGCCGGGAATACTCTGGCAGGAGAGTGAGCCCCCGTGGGCCTGGAGGATCTGCTGGCTCACCGCGAGCCCCAGGCCCGTGCCGCCCTCCTTGGTGGTGAAGAAGGGCTCGAAGAGGTGGCGGCGGACCTCCTCGGTCATGCCGTTGCCGGTGTCGCGCACGGTCACCTCCACGTCGCCGTCGTGCGGGGTGGTGGCCACGGTGAGCCGCCCTCCGGAGGGCATGGCCTCGCGGCTGTTGCGCAGGAGGTTGAGGAACACCTGCCGCAGCTGGCCCTGGTCCGCGAGCACGCGGGGCGTGTCGGGCGCGAAGGCGCGCACCACCTCCACGCCCGCGCGCGCCAGCTCCTCGCGGGTGAAGTCGAGCACGCCGTCGAGCACCGCGATGATGTCCTCCGGCTCCAGGTCCGGCCGGGCGGGGCGGGCCATGCGCAGGTACTGCTCGGTGACGTCGGTGAGGCGGTCCACCTCGTGGGTGACGGCGGCGAGCAGCTCGCGCGCCTCCGCGGCGGTCTCCTGGGAGTCGAACCGCGCGCCGCCCACGGCGTCCTGGAGCAGCTCCACGTTGAGCCCGATGGAGGACAGGGGGTTGCGCACCTCGTGGACGATCTGCGCGGAGATGCGGCCGACCGCGGCCAACTGCTCCGCGCGCATCAGCGCCTCCGCCTGGGACTTGAGCTGCGCCTCGCGCGCCTGGAGCGAGCGGGCCATCTGGTCGAACTCGCGCGCGAGCAGCGCGACCTCGTCCTCGCCGCGCACGCCCAGCTGGGCGGAGTAGTCACCCCGGCCGATGCGGGACACGCCTTCAATCAGGGTGCGCACCGGGCGCAGCGTGCGGGCGGACCACGCGGTGACGCCCACGCCCACGCCAATGGCCATGATGGACAGCGCGATGATGGTGAGGCCCGTCCTGCGCTCGCGCTCCTCCGCGCCGTCCACGCGCTCGCGGATGCGGTTGGTCAGCGTGGCGCGCAGCACGCGCAGCTCGCGGTTGATGGCGCTCTCCAACTGGCGCAGCTCCGCGGTGGCGCGCGCCACCTCCTGGCTGTCCGGGGACTCGGAGGCGAGCGCGGTGAACACGGCCTCCACCGCGCGGCCGTAGGCCTGGGAGTTGCGGGACAGCTCGGCGAAGCGCTCGTCCAGCTCCATCACGAACGGCACCTCGCCCTTGGGGGCGAAGGTGAGCACCTCGCGGGCCTTGGTGCGGGCGGCCTCCAGGCGCTGGGCCATCTGGGGCGCGTAGTACAGGCTCGCCAGCCGGATGAGCGCGCGGCGCGTCTCCACGCTGTTCTGCTCCAGCACCCGCTCGGTGTCCTTCTCCTGGCTGCCCTGGAAGGTCTCCAGCGCGGCGGCGTCCTGGGACAGCTGGAGGTAGCCCTGGCTGACGAGCCGGATCTCCTGCTGGTTGCGGTGCAGCTCCGCCACGCTGAACAGGGACACCGCCCCGAACGTCAGCAGCACCAGCGCGTAGCCCAGGAAGATGCGGGTGGCGAGCGAGAGCTTCATGGAGGAGGGGACAGGACATACGTCCTGGGCCCGGCGCATTACAGCGCAATCCCCACCGCGCCGCCTGCTTCCGGCCGTCTGGGCTCCACGCCTCCGGGGAGGGGGCTGGTAGCATCCGCCGCATGGCTCCGCGCTTCGTCCGCTCCTCGCTCCTCGCCGCCCTGGTGGCCCTCACCCCCGCCTGCGGGGGCGAGGTCCGCCCTGCCCTGGACCTGCTCACCGACTCGTGCGCCGGAACGCAGCCCCTGGCCGGGGTGACGCACCTGCGCTTCCGCGTGACGGGGCCTGGACTCGACCCACCGCGCGAGCGGGTGTCGACGGTGGAGTGGGCGGAGGCGGACGTGCCGGCCGTGCCGCCCGGCAGCGCGAGGGTGCTGGAGGTCCGGGCCTACGTGGGGGCGCCGGAGCGGGGCGGGCGGCTGGTGTCGCTGGGCCGCACCGCGCCGTTCGACGTGACGGACGGGCAGGCGCCCACGGTGCGGGTGTTCCTGCGGCGGCTGGGAGAGTTCGTGCCGGTGAACCTGGCGTCCGAGCCGAGGACCTGCGCGTTGCCGGTCGAAGCGCGCGCGGCGCACACGGCCACGACGCTGCCGGACGGACGCATATGGCTCACCGGGGGCTACCGGCCCGAGGCGAACGGGACGCGGCCCGTGTCGAGGACCTCGGAGGTGTTCAACCCGGCGGACGGCACGTTCAGCCCCGGGCCGGACGTGGGCGCGAGGGCCTTCCACACGGCGTCGCCGCTGCCGGATGGCCGCGTGCTCCTGGTGGGCGGCGCGGAGTCCTTCGCCCCCGTGTCGTTGCAGCCCACCGCGCGG
>JAFADT010000380.1 GCA_023424585.1 Pseudomonadota bacterium | reverse complement strand
GTCGTCAACCATTCCGAAGGCATCCGCAAGTGCCGGTTCATCGAGCTGCCCACCGCGGACGGCCCCCAGCGCTGGGCGCTCGTGCTGAATGAGATTCCCCATTCCATCCCGCTCCCCCTGGAGATGGCTGCCAAGCTCACGCGCCGCGAGGTCGACGTGGCAACGTACATGCTGCGCAACTGGGACAACGATCAGATCGCCGGGGAGATTGGCCGCAAGGTCCTGACCGTGAAGACCCACGTGCGAAACATCTTCTTCAAGCTGAAGGTCGACGACCGGGCGGACTTCCTCTACCAGGCCGCCCGCCTCAACCGCCCCGTCTGAGAAGACAGGCGCGCCCCTTCGTCCGGAAGGGGCGGCCTTGATGCAGTGCATGGAAAGACGCCTCCCGGTCGGCCTGGGTTCGAACGGGAGGCTCTCCCAACCTGCGTGTGCTTGTCTCTACCTCGCCGGAGGGGGGCGGGAGACGCCGCCCTCACGGAAGATGCGCGGGAAGACGCTGCGGGCGACCCGGGCGGAGAAGAGGATCGCCTCTTGGTCCTCCGGGTCCGTCAGCTTGCTCAGGATCCGCTGCATCTCCGCCACGTGGTCCCCGTCCAGCGCGCCGTGGCTGCGCAGGAACGTCACCGACTTGTGGATGTTGGGGATGAGGGCCGCCGCCTTCAGGCGCTCGGCCCACACGCCCGCCCGCGTCTGGGACAGGTACTCCAGCGCGTACGCGGTCCCCAGCACCGCCGTCGGCACGCCGGAGAGCGACGTGAAGAAGTTCCACCCCGTATACGCCTCCACCGCGGGGCTCCGCTCCGCCGCCTCCACCAGCTCCGCCGGGACGCCCAGGTTCTTCAGGTCCGACAGCAACCACTTGTCGTGCCCGCGCTCCTCCTCCCCCTTCTGGACCAGCAGCTCCGCCAGCTCCGGGTGCCGCCCCAGGCGCCGCAGCCGGTAGCCCCCCTCGGCGAGGATCGGCGTGCTCCACCGCGCGTAGTGGTAGGTCTGGACGAGGTAGTGGATGTAGCCCTTCACGTCGAGGGTGCCGTCGAGGAGCCGGCGGCCGTCGGGCTGCGCATCCACCGCCGCCACCAGCGCGCGCGCCTCCACATCCAGTTCCGCCAGCCAGTTCTTCTCCGCCTGCTGCTCCGTCTGCGTCTGCATGGACGTCTCCTGTCCGGGGCCTTCTGGGGGCTCCCGGCTGCTGCGTGTTGAAGGTGAAGGGAAGGAAGAAGCCGCCTGGACCTCAGGCGGCGGAGCTCACGCCGTTCTCCAGCGCGTGGAAGCGCGCCAGGGAGTCCGTCGGGATTTCATCGAGCGCCATGACCAGCGGCAGCGTGAACCACCGGAAGTACGCGTCGTAGAGCGGCTCCGAGATGAAGCGCGCGCCCATCGTCGTGGCGAAGAGCGAGGGCGACCGGGGCAGCCGCAGCTCCTCCAACTGCCCCCGCGCCGCCTTCGCGCGCTCCTCGGGCGTGTAGAAGGGGTTGCGGGGATGCACCGGGGCCTGCCACGGGTCGGGCACGTCCACGCGCCAGCGAGGGCTCAGCCAGCCGCGGTGGGCCGCCACCTGCCAGGACAGGAGCGCGTCCTCGGGCGAGTCCGTCTCCAGGTTCGCGGACGCGATCCAGTGCGTCACCCCGTGCCGCCGGCTCACCGCGTACATGCCCGCCTGGAGGAACGCGACGGCGTCCGAGCGCCGCCACCGCGGCAGCACGCAGAAGCGCGAGGGCTCCGCGACCACCCTCCCCGGCTGGAGCAGCCCCGTGAGGTCCACGCGCTGCTCCATCTCCAGCCCCACCTTCACGCCCAGGTTCGCCGCCACCTCAGCGTTGGGCAGCGCCACCCGCATCGTCGCCACCGCCTCGGAGCCGGCATACACGAGCACGTGCACGGTGGTGTCGAGCGTGTCGATGGAGGTCAGCTCCCGCCGCGCCACCGCCGACTGCGCGGACAGCAATCCCATCTCTCCGCCAAACACAGCCCAGCGGATGCGGGCTGCGTCGTCGAACTCCCGCTGGGTGGTGGCGACCCGCCAGCGCCAGTGCCTGCACGTCATGGGTTCTCTCCCGGATGCGAAGTGGGGCCGGCGTCTCGCCTGCCGCACTCCTTATTTCGTCGCGGGAGCCCCGAGTTCGAGCGCGGGACCTACTTCGCGGGACGGGAGAACCTCCGCGCGAGCCACCCGTCGCGCGCCGCGATGCAGGCACGCGCCAGGTCGGACTCGGGCGCGCTGTCATGGAAACCAACCGGCGCCCGGAAGGAAGACAGCGGCCGCGCGAGCCACTCCTCGCGCGGCCGGGCCGTCCTCGGGGCGCGCCTGCTACGGCATGGGGCGTGAACCGGACGACGGCGCCTCCGGCACCGCGGGCCAGCCGTTGGGCCAGGTGATGGCATCCACGAGCATCACCCGGGCCGTGTGGGCGCTGTTCCACGCGTGGTAGACCATGACGGTGCCGCCGCCGGGGCCGGTGACCACCGAGTTGTGGCCGGGCCCCACCCAGCCGCCGCCCGTCTTGAGGATGGGGTTGCCCAGCTTCGTATAGGGCCCCAGCGGGCTCGTGGCACGGGCAACGCCCACGGCGTAGGTGCTGTTGGCGTACGAGTTGCCGCTGTAGAAGAGGTAGTAGTAGCCGCCCCGCGCGACGACCCACGGCGCCTCGACGACGCCGCCCTCCCAGCCCAGCGTATTGCTCATCAGCGTGCGGCGCGTGCCGGTGAGCGACAGCCCGTCCGCCGCCAGCGCCTGGCCGTAGATCGGCGTGGGCTGGCCCACCGCGTTTCCGTCCGCCTTCCACACGAGGTACGGCGCCCCCGCGGTGTCATGGAAGAACGTGGCGTCGATCATCCCCATGCCCGCGTCATGCACCAGGGGATGGCCCAGGTCCGTGAAGGGCCCGAGCGCGCTGGTGGCCGTCGCCGCGCCGATGGACAGCTTCCCGTCCTGATGGCGCGCGGTGAAGTACGCGATGTAGCGACCGCCCACCTTGTGGATCTCCGGCGCCCAGAAGTCGCCCGTGGCCCACGTGGGACGGCGCGCGGAGGGGAAGATGTTGCCCGCGGCGGTCCAGGTGACCAGGTCCTTCGACGTGCGCAGCGGGAACGCGTTGGCCGCGCCCCCGGACGTGCAGGCCGCGACGTACTGCGTGCCGTCGTGGATGACGCCCGGGTCCGCGCAGTCCACCGGCACCACGGGGTTCTGGTAGAGCCCGCCACAGCCCGTGTAGCGCAGCGAGATGCCGCACGCGTTGGCGCCGCTGAAGTACGGCGCCCACTCGTTGGACAGCACCGTGTACGAATTGGGGGACGCGTTCGTGCAGCCCCGGTCCCACGTCACGCGGCCGCCCACGTCGTCGTACTGGGCCGCGTGCCCCGAGGGATGCAGCCACGCCGCGCTGTAGGTGAGGCGCGTCGCGCAGGCCGTGGCGCCCGAACAGTCCGTGTCGAGCGCCATCACACAGGCGTCATGCCCGGTGAAGTACGGCTTCCAGCCGTTCGACAGCACGGCGTAGGAGTTGGAGCCTTCGTTGACGCAGGTGCCGTCCCAGGTCACCAGGCCGCTCGCGATGTCGAACTGCGCCGGGTGCCCGGGATGGATCCACCGGTCGCCGTAGGTGATGCGCGTGCTGCACGCGAGCGCACCGCTGGACGTGCCCACCGGGGCCTCGTCCACGACGGAGCCGTCGGAGCGCTCCTCACCACAACCCGCCGCGAGCGCGGAGAGCGCCCCGGCGAGGGCGACAGCGGACCACAACGAGGGGTTCTGCATCGATGGACCTCCAGGCAGGAGAAGACAAGGAAGTCATATCTAGCAGCTTTTACTCGTTGGCGAGTCTCCGCCTCCCAGGCGTGGACCGGGCCCTGAACACCCGGAACGTTCAGCCCAGCGCTCCTGCTCGTGGGACTCCAGCGGCGCGGCCGGGACCTCGGGCGAAGTCAGGCGGCATCTCGTCGGTCCGCTCCGCGTCGAGCGGCGCGGCCCCCTGAAGCCTGTCGGGCGCTCCTGGACGCCCGCTAGGGTCCAGCCGCTGAACCCTCGTCGCGGAAGTGCGGCTCCGCGATGGACGATCCCCAGCAGCAGGGGTCCTCTCCCTCCTCGCCAGTGGGCAACGTGGTGTGGAGCGGTGCGTCCGCCTTCACGTCCGCGAAGTAGAAGAGGTTGCGTGGAAGGACGACAAGGGCGCGATCCGCCTTCCGCGAGCGCAGGGTGAGCTGCCCCAGCGCCGGGTCGGCCGCGTCCGCGGGCCCCTTCGGGAAGAAGGTCTCCCGCTTCGGCGGAGCCTGCGGCCCCACGTGGTTGCAGCCGCCATCCTCCGTGGAGACATCCACCTGCCGCACTCGGCAGCCGGGGCCTTCAGCGAAGTGGAACACCGCCCGCACCTTCGTGAAGTAGCAGTCGGGGGTGCCGCAGTCCTCGCTGTGGACGTCCGCCACCGCCGTCAGGCGCACCTTGTTTCCAGGCAGGGTCTCCACCATGCCGCTGCGCGCGTAGCGCTGGAACAAGGGAGCCTGGGCGCAGCTTGCGGGCTTCGCCTCCGCTGCCCGGGGGGCGGTGCCAGGCAGGGACAGCAGGAGCGCGAAGAGGGCCGGAGCATGCTTCAGGGACATGGCTGGGTTCATATCAGGCCCCGGCCTCCAGGCCCGCGCCGGGTGCGGGACGGACGCCCCGCACCGGCGCGTCGCCGGCTCAGGGCTTGAGGCCGGCGACGCTGTAGTTCACCGGCAGCCACGTGAAGGCCTTGCCCTCGGGCAGGACCCGCCCGATGCCCGGGAAGGAGATGTGCGCCGCGCCCACGTAGTAGCCCTTCGCGGCCGCGTCGGTCATCGCCTTCAGCCGCTGGCGGGCGGCGGCCTGGGCGAAGCCACCCCGGAGCTCCTCGGGGACGGTCTTCTCCTTCGAGGCATCGAGCCAGAAGTCGGCTTCGTTCTTGTCGACGTAGACGTCCGCGTTCGGGAACACCGCCTTCCCGTCGGCCGTCATCCCGGAGAAGTGGTCTCCGTGGACATGCGTCAGCAGCACCGCGTCGATGTCCTCGGGACGGTAGCCCGCGGCACGCAGGCTGTTCAGCAGGCGTCCGCCCGCGTCCGGACCAAACGCATGGCCTGCCCCCGCGTCCACCAGCACGAGGTGCTCACCGGTGTGGACCAGGAACGCGTTGACCGACCCTTCGACGTGACCCGGGTCGAGCCCGGTGCGCGCGAACTGCGTCTTCACCTGGGCCGCGGTGATGTGGGTGAGCAGCGAGCCCATGGGAAGGACCAGGGTGCCGTCGGACAGCGCGGTGACCTCGAAGTCCCCCAGCATCATCCGATGGGGTGGTCTGTGCCGAGGTGGCGCCCATGATGTGTTCCGCGCGCCAGCCATTCAAATCATTCAACCCTTCTCATGACGCCCGGCCCCGGACCGCCGAGGGCTGAGCGCCAGCCCGAAGCCAGGCAACGGCCGCGCGTCCCTTCAGTCGCGGACCACCGCCACGTCATCCAGTTGCAGCCAGGTGTCGCCCGTGTTCGCCCAGGTTCCGGCGTACACCTCCACGCTGTGGTTGGCGCCGGAGTTGAACGTGATGGACTGGAGCGTGTAGCTGCCCAGCGGCTGCGTCAGGTGCACCTCGTTGAGGATGGGGCCTCCGTTGAGCACGCGCGCGCCGAAGTAGCCGTCGTCCTGGTTGGAGGACGTCTTCACCCAGCCGGTCAGCGTGTAGACGGTGTTCGGCGTCACCGCGACCTCCTGCTTGAGCGCGTTCCAGCCGGTGTTGTTGCGCACGAAGCCGTTGTTGGCGCCCGTGCGCGCGAAGCCCAGCCCCCGGTCCACGCCGCCGTTGCCCTGCACGTACCAGGGCGAGGTGGCCGTGGAGGACGGCTGCTGTTCGAAGCCGCCCTGCGCCACCAGGTTCGCGCCCCGGGTGAGGCTCACGTCATCCAGCTGCGCCCAGGTGTCGCCCGCGTCCGCCCACACGCCGCCGTAGACCTCCACGATGGAGTTGGCGCCGGAGTTGAAGGTGACGGTGCGCTCCGCCCAGGACGGCAGCGAGCCGTACTGCGTCTCCCCCAGGATGGGGCCGTTGCCCGCGGCGCGCGCGCCGAAGAAGCCCCGGGTGGTGTTGGACGAGGAGCGCAGCCAGCCCTTGAGCGTGTAGTCCGTGTACGGCTGCACCACGACGCGCTGCTTGAGCGCGTTCCAGCCGCTGGACGCGCGCACGTAGCCGTTGTCCTGGCCGGAGTGCGCGTGGCCCAGCGCCCGGTCGATGCCGCCCGCGCCCGCCAGGTACCAGGGCGCCATCGTGGGCGTCGCGGCTTGGGTCTCGAAGCCCGGCTCGGACAGCAGGTTGTTGCCGTCCGCGTCGGCCGTGAGCGTCGCGCGCATCAGGAACGTGTTGTAGGGCGTCCACTGCGAGGTGATGAAGTACAGCTCGCTGGCGGTGTTGCCCCACGGGTGGATGAAGCCGTTGTAGAGCCCGGGGAAGGCGGCTCCGGTGGCCAGCAGCTTCTCCCCGCTCCAGGGACCCGTGGGCGTGGCCGCGTCGCGCAGCACCACGGCCTGACGGTGCTCGTTGAGGTACGTCATCAGGAAGCGGCCCAGCCCGGCGTTGTAGGCGACGGACAGCTCCCCCGCGACGCCGATGACCACCGGCCGCGCCGCCGCCTGGGACGCGGACCAGCCGTTGCCGTCCCAGTAGCGATACGCGTTGATGTCCAGCAGCGCGCCCTTCGGCACTCGCGCCAGGTGCACGTTGCCGAAGCGGCCGTTGGGCGTGGCATACAGGTAGACGAAGCCGCCGTTCTTCACGAAGGCGCCCATCTGGAAGGGGTTCGTGAAGGACGCGGTGTTCGCCCAGCGCGCCGTGGGGTGCTTCACCCAGCGCTGCCCGTTGTCATCCGAGTACGCGATGCCCGCGTAGTTCGTCTGCCACTGCCCCGGGTCGCCCCAGTGCTTCACGGACATGTAGTGGATGAAGTGGCGCGACCCCACGGTGACGCCCGCGGTGGGGATGACGGTGATCTCGTCGTTGTCCACCTTCCGGGACGCCAGCACCTCCTTCGCGTGGCGGGTGCCGTCCTGCACCATGGTGGTGAAGGACAGGCCGTTGGACAGCGTGGTGTCCGCCGAGCGCGCCAGCACGTTGCTGCGCCAGCCCCCGCCGCACCCGCCGTTGCCACACCAGCCCGCGCCGAAGGTGTCTCCGAAGAGGACGAACACCTCACCGCCCCCCTTGTCCCAGACGATGCCCAGGTCCGTGCCGTACACCTCGTAGTTCGTGTGCGTCTGATTGGGATTGGGCAGCGCCTCCCCCGCTGGCGTGGCGCCCGTCACCCGCGCCACCTTCGTCACGTTCGTGGGCGTCACCGCCCCGGCCGTGCCCGCGCCGCCCAGCAGACACACTGCCTGCAACGCCACCACCCGCTTCCACGTCGCGCTCCGCATCCTCTGGACTCCTTCCGGCAATAAGTTGGCATTCACTGCAAAAACCAAAAATCCAGAAAGTATCCCGACGGGTGTGGAAGACTCCAGTGGACGGTGGAGCAGCGAGGGGTCCCCGCCGGTGTAGCCTGGGCCTCTGGAGGAGGATGGGATGCTCGCCTGCGTGGACGTGGACTACCGCCCGGATGTCACCGTGGCCGCGTGCGTCCTCTTCCGCGCCTGGACGGACGCCAGGGAGGCCGGGCACCTGGTGGAGCGCGGCCCCATCGCGGCCCCGTACGAGCCCGGCCAGTTCTACCGCCGCGAGCTGCCGCACCTGCTGCGGGTGCTCGCCGGCGTGCAGGAGCCGCTGGAGGCCATCGTCGTGGACGGCTACGTGTGGCTCGGGGAGGGCGTGCCGGGCCTGGGGGCCCACCTGTACGAAGCGCTCTGCCGCGCGGTGCCCGTCATCGGCGTGGCCAAGACGCCCTATGTCACCACCGGCCCGGCGCTCCCCATCGTGCGCGGCGGGAGCCTGAGGCCCCTGCTCGTCACCGCCGTCGGCATGGAGACCGCGACCGCCGCGGAGCACATCCGGCGGATGTACGGCGCTTCGCGCATGCCCACGCTGCTGAAGCAGGTGGACCGGCTGTGCCGTGAGTCCTGAGG
>JAFADT010000351.1 GCA_023424585.1 Pseudomonadota bacterium | reverse complement strand
TCCCAGGGAAGGTGGAGTACCGGCGCGCGAGCCTACTCGACGCAACAGGAGGGACGTGCACTGGAGGAGGGCTCGCTTCAGCTCTTTCCCGGTTCCGTCGACATCCGGGAGGCTCGACACCGCCCGGGCTCCCTGCCTGTGCGAAGTGGCTTCATCCAGGCTCGATTTCAGAGTGTTTCAGGGGACCTCTCCCGAGGAAAACAGGAGGGGGCGCGTAGCCTGGAAGGGTTGAATCAGCCGGGGCCGCCACCGTCAGAAGGTTCAGAACGCAGCGACAACGCGGCTCAACGGAGGCGGTCATGAAGGCGATGCTCAAGAAGATGGTGGTGGCTGTGGCGCTCGTCGCGAGCACCCCGGTGATGGCGGCGGACTTCCACGCCGCCACCCCTCTCGTGAGCCGCCAGGACCAGGGCCGCATGGAGCGCGAGCGTCAGGAGCGTGAGCGGCAGGCCCGGCTGGAGCGGGAACGGCAGGAACGCGAGCGTCAGGAGCGCGAGCGGCAGGCCCGGCTGGAGCGCGAGCGTCAGGCGCGGCTGGAGCGGGAACGGCAGGAGCGTGAGCGGCAGGCCCGGCTGGAGCGCGAGCGGCTGGCGCGGCGCGACTCGCGGTACAGCGGCGGCTGGGTGAACTGAGCGGCCACGGCGTCACAGCTCGAAGCAGCGCGAGGCCCGGGGGCGGACATCCACCCTCGGGCCTCTTCGCGTCTGGCGGTCAGTTGGCCAGGGGCTCCATGGTCAGCGCGCGGGTGCCGGCATCCGGGGCGGTGCCGCCATCGGACGTCACCACGCCGCCCGCGCCCACGATCTCGCCTGTCTGTTCCGGCTCGCCCACCTCCGGCGTGAACTCCAGCGTCTCCACGAAGACGCGCCCTGGCAGCCGCAGGTCCATGGCGGTGACGCGCTCGCGGTCCCGCAGGTCGTAGAGCTGCTGCGCCACGGAGCCCGCCGGCACGCGCTCGTCGGAGAAGAAGACGTAGACGCGCACCATCCCCTCCTGCACCGGCACGCGGAAGCTGGTGTTCGCGACGGGCCGGTTGGCGTCGCAGCGGATGGAGCGGTTCTCCCGCGTCAGCGTGAGCTGCCGGATGACGCCCTTCTCCGACATGGTGAAGAGCATGCAGTAGGGGAGCTGCCCCTCGGCGGGGATGATCTCCATGGTCGCGGGGCCCGTCCGCTTCACCTGCGCGCGCACCACCTTCGCGGGTGGCTTCGCATCGGGACAGCCCGCGAGGCCCACGCTCACCGCCATCACCGTGAACAAACCCTTCCAGCGCGTCATGTGTCTCTCTCCTGGGAAGGTGGAATCGCCGACAGTGGAAGCCTACCCCGGCCTCATGCCCCCCCGTCTTCTCCGCTTGTCGTGGTGGCCTGCCAGGCCACCGAGTGCACGGTCGTGCACATGTCTTCCTGCGTCATCCGGCCCGAGCTACTCCGGGCGCTGGTAGACGATGATCTGCGGCGTCTCGTCCAGGTACAGCCCGGTGGCGGGCGTGCGCGTGCCGAAGGCCTGCCACGTGAGGAACTCGTGCTCGCGGAACTCCTGGTGGTACTGGTACGCGACGATGTCCGCGTCGAACGGGCTGTTCACCGGCCGCACGTCCGCGCGCAGCATGCCGTTGCGCTGGTAGTCGCGGAACGAGAAGCCGTTCACCTCGTGCAGGTAGATGCGCGCGCCCGGCTTCGCGTGTTCGTTGATCCACGGCAGCACGCCGGTGACGTGGCTGGACCAGAACTGCCGCTGCATGCCCAACGTCGCCGCGCCCGGCAGCCCGCCCGCGAGCTCCGAGTACGCCGCCGTGCCGTAGGGGAACACCCGCACCAGCCCCATCAGCGCGGGCACCAGGAGCAGCGCGAACACCGGCACCGTCACCGCCAGCGGTGACAGCGAGGGCCGCCGCGCCTTCAGCACCTCCCACAGCGCGAAGCAGCCGCGCGCCACCGCGGCGCCCGCGAGGATGCCCAGGAAGGGCATGGACGGGAACCAGTGCTTCACGCCGCCGAAGTGCGGCACCTGCGGGTGGCTGATGATGAGGATGGACGTCACCGCGTTCACGCCCACCAGCGCCTCCGACGCGGTGGGCATCCGCACCCACTCGCGCGTGCGGGCGCTCAGGCTCAGCAGGGCGCGGCCCACGAGCGCGACGAAGCCCGTCACCATGGGCGCGAAGAGGCTGGTGGGCACCGTCAGCGCCGTCTTCACCACCACGTAGGTGAGCGGGAAGGGCGGCCCGCGCATCAGCGTGCCCAGGTAGAACCAGGCGTAGTGGTTGTGCGTCGCGTGGAAGGCCAGGTACCACGCGGTGCGGTCCACCGGCGCGTGCCAGAGGTAGGGCCAGTGCAGGTAGAAGATGACGGGGCCCAGCACCGCCATCGCCGCCAGCGGCACCAGCGCCCGCGTCACCGGCAGGCTCACCCGCTCCAGGTCCCGCAGCAGCAGCTCGCTGCCCACCGCCAGGCCCAGGAAGAACAGCGTGTGCGGGCTCAACAGCAGGAACTTCTTCTGGAACCCGGCGGCGCCGCCCAGGAACACCACCAGCAGGCCGTACAGCACGGCCACCGCCGCGAACAGGCCCACGAAGCGGCCCAGCCGCACGCGGGCCGCTGCGTTGCCTTCGCTCGCCTGCCACGCGCGCCACAGCGCGAACGGCGACAGCACGAACGGCATGAAGAGGGCGTTGTGCTTCGTGGCGATGGCCAGGCCGAACGCCACGCCGCACGCGATGCCCCAGCGGGTGCTCTCCAGCGCGCGCCAGAAGCAGTACACGACCAGCAGCCACATCGCGGCCACCGGCATGTCGAAGCACGCCAGCTCCGCGTTGAAGTACTGGCGGGGCACCAGCAGGAAGGAGAGGGCGGCGAACCACCCCGCGGTGCGGCCATACAGCGCGCTGCCCAGCAGAAAGCACAGCGCGGGCACCAGCGCCGCCATCGCGAACGCGGGCAGCCGGTAGGCCGTCGCGTCGCGCATGACGCCCATCGCGTCGTGGAAGAGCAGGTGGCTCAACCCGAACAGCGTCTTCATCAGCGCCGGGTGCTCGTGGTTGTAGTCCCACGCGCGCACGATGGCGCTGTCCGTGAACGCCTGCGCGGGCGAGTGGAGGAGCAGCCGGAACCACTGCGAGTAGCCCTCCGCCGCGGCGAAGTAGACGCTCTCGTCGCGCGTGAAGCCCACCGCGGCTTCCGTGCTCCACAGCGCCACGAACGCCAGCACCCACAGCGCCAGCGCCGTGAGCTTCTCCTCGCGCGTCGCGGGGCGCCCGGTCATCTGGAGCGTCACGGCCTCACCCCCACCGCGGGCTCCAGCGCCATCACGTCCAGGCAGATCTGCCGCGACTCCGCGTTGTCTGCCTGCGTCCAGACCTTCAGTGTGCGGGGCGGTCCGGGCGGCAGCAGCACCTCCGCCTTCTGCACGCCCTCGCGTCCCGGGGGAATGGTCACGTCCAGCAGCCGATGGCCCGTGGCGGCGTCATCCACGCCCAGGTGGGAGGTGGAGAGGCGCGGGTCCTTGGGGTGCGCGAACTCGAAGATGATGCCGCCCTCCAGCCGCAGGCCCAGGCCAGAAGGCACGTTGGCGAACTCCGCCACCAGCCGCTGCGCGCCACCGGGCGCGTGCATCCACAGGCAGTGCCGGGGCTCGTAGAAGATCTCGTGCCACTCCGGCGCCACGTACAGGTGCGGCGGGCCGGGGCAGCGGTGCACGCGTCCGTCGAAGGGGCAGTCCTGGCGCGAGCCGTCCGGCTGCTCCAGGTACACGCGCGCCGCGCTCGCGGACTCGCTCGCTACCCAGTGGCGCGGGCGATAGCGGCCGTTTTCGTAGAGGCGCAGCGACAGCGTGCCCAGGCGCGCCTCGGGGCCCAGCGCCTTGCGGTCGGGGAGGAAGGCCGCGTCGAACGCCGCGGGGTCGGAGCGGGGCAGGTCCGGCTGGCCCAGCACCCAGATGCGCGGGTGCGCGCTCAGGTCCGCGCGGTCCGACTCCAGCCACCCGTACACGGGCACCGACGGCGGCACGAAGAGGCGGGCGCGCTCCGTCCACCAGGGGAACAGCAGCACCGCGTCCCCGGGGCGCGCGTCGCGGACCAGCACGTCCGCCACGGCGCGCTCGTCCGCGTCCGTGGGCAGCCGGCCCGGAAGCCGCAGCTGGAAGGCGATGCACAGCAGGGCGACGAGCAGCAGGGCCCCCAGCTCCACCAGGGGCAACGCGCGCAGGGCCTTAGGACTTGGCAAGACGGATCTTCTGCTCGCTCTTTTCGCGGCAGAAGGTGCAGAAGATGTGGTCGCCCTGGTTGAAGGACGGCGTCCAGGGCGGGTACATCGAGCAGCGCGGATCCAGGCAGTGGTGCAGCTCCCAGAGCGTGCCCAGCTGGTGCAGCGCGTGCCGCGCGATGGCCTTGTAGCCGGACTCCAGGTCCTTGAATGGCGCGATGGAGAGGATCGCCCGGTCCTTGCCGAACTTCGCGAAGCCCGACGTGGGCGCCTTGCCGCTGGGCAGGTCGCGGTCCTTCAGCTTGCGCGAGGTGAGCAGCAGCACCTTGTCGTCCTTGTAGGCCCGGATGCCCTTCACCTCGTCGAGCAGCTTCTCCGCGTCCAGGGGCTCGGACATGCCCGCGGGGATCTCCGCGGAGCCGCTGTGCTCGCTGCCCACGCCGAAGGCCGTGTAGAGCGTGCGGTTGAACTTGGCGAGCTGCTTGTCGTCGAAGGGGTCCAGCGTCACGACGCGAATCACGGGGCGTCACCTCGGCGGGAGGGCCCTCGCGGTGCCGGGCGCGCGCTCGGGCGCGACGCGGGCGGCCGGGAGGGCCGTGGAGTCCTGCGGTTCACTCGTCCTCGGGCGGCTTCGCCTTGGGGGGACGGCCACGCTTCTTCGGCGCGGCGGGCTCCGCGGGCGCGGCGCCCTCGGGCGGCTTGGCCTTGGGCGGACGGCCGCGCTTCTT
>JAFADT010000760.1 GCA_023424585.1 Pseudomonadota bacterium | reverse complement strand
CCTCCGCTGCCAGACACCCTCATGCGCTCCCGCGAGTAGGCCCAGGTCCCAGCGTCCGTCCTCGTGGTGCACCTCCCGCCGACGCGGCACGAGCCTGTCCGACGATCGGACCGCTTCGCGCGGTGCGCCGCGGGCATCGCCTGACTACGGCGTGTCCACGGCCAGCTTCTGGAGCGCGGACTTCGCGTCCGCGTGGTCCGGCTGTAGCTGCACCGCGGCCTCGTACTCCTTCTTCGCCTCGGCCTTGCGGTTGACGGCCTCCAGGAGCTGCGCCAGCGCGTAGTGCGGCTCTCCCGCGCTGGCGTCCACCTGCGACGCGCCCCGGAAGGCCTTCTCCGCCTCCGGCAGCTTGCCCTGCCGGTACAGCGTGTGCCCCAGGTACAGCAGCCCCAGCGAGTTGCGCGGCTCCACCGCCAGCACGTCGCTCAGCACCTGGAGCGCCTTGGCGTCGTCGCCGCCGCGCAGGTACAGGAAGCCCAGCTCCGCGCGGGCCTCCAACTGCGCGGGGTCCTTCGCCACCACCGCCTCCAGCTCCGACACCGCCAGGTCCGGCCGGCCGCGCCTCGAGTGCAGGATGCCCAGCCGCGCCAGCGACGCCGTGTCCGCCTCCTCGCCCTCGGCGGGCTTCAGCAGCTTCTCCGCCGCCACGTAGTCGCCCATCGAGAGGAGCAGGTCCGCCAGCCCCAGCTTCGCCGCGCGGTGCTTCGGATCCTCCTGGAGCACGGCCTCATAGAGCGGCCGCGCCTGGGCGCCCACGTGCTTCTTCGCGTACGCGTCCGCCAGCATCAGCCGGTTCTCCACCGTGGGCTGGAGCTTCACGCACGCCGTGTACTGCGCGATGGCGCCGTCCAGGTCGCCCTTGGCCTTCAGCGCGTCGCCGTAGCCCGCGCGCACGCCGGGCTCGTCCGGGAAGGTCTCCACCGCCGTCTTCAGCGTGGCCACCGCGTCGTCCGCCTTGCCCAGCTCCAGGTACGCGCGCGCCAGGCCCTGGTACGCCTCCGTCGTCTTCTTGCCGTCGTCGGCGCTCTTCTCGATGGCCTTCTGGAACGCGGACACCGCCTGCGTCTTCTTGCCCTGCGCCAGGTACAGCTGGCCCAGCTGCGTGTACGGACCGCTCGCGCGCCGGGGCTCCAGCAGCAGCGCCTTCTCGAAGGCCCTCGTCGCCCGGGCGTTCTCCCCCAGCTGGAAGCACGCGAGCCCCAGGTTGAAGTGCGCCTCCGCGTACTTCGGATCCAACGTGATGGCCTTCTGGAACGCCTCCGCCGCCTTGCGCGCGTTGCCCTGGCCGTCCAGGACCACGCCCAGGTTGTTCTGCGCGCGCGCGTGCTTCGGGTCCGCCTTCAGCGCCGCCTGGTACTCCGCGAACGCCCCCGTGACGTCGTTCTCCCGCATCAGCACGACGCCCAGGTTGTAGTGCGCCTCCGCGTCGGTGTCCTTCTGGCGGATGGCCTCGCGCAGCGTCTCCTTCGCCTCGGCGGCCAGCCCCTTCTCCGCCAGCGCCTTGCCCAGGTTCACCCGCGCCACCTGGAGCCCGCCGTCCAGCTTCAGCGCCTCGCGGTACGCCTCGATGGCGTCATCCGTGCGGTTGGCGCGCTGGAGCACCTCGCCCAGGTTGAAGCGCAGCTCCGCGTCCTTCGGCGAGAGCTCCGTCGCCACCGAGTACTGCGTGATGGCCTCGTCCGTGTCGTCCTGGATGCGCGCCAGCAGGCCGCGCTCCGAGCGCAGCGTGGCCTCGTCCGGGAAGGCCGCCAGCGCCGTGTCCAGCACCGCCTTGGCCTTGGGCACGTCCCCGGACAGCCGCAGCGCGCGCGCCAGCGCCACCTTCGCCGGCACGCCGTCCGGCGTGAGCCCCACCAGCTTCGTCAGCGGCGCCACCGCGCGGCGCGGCTGGTTCTGCGCCAGGAAGGCCGTGCCCAGCTTGTAGAGCGCGTCCGGGTCGTCCGGGAGCTTGTCCGCGCGCGGGGCCGCCGCGGGCTTCTCCGCCGGAGGCGCCGCCGGGGCGGGAGCCTGGGCCGTCAACAGCTGGAGGAGGAGGACGCCGGCTTTCGTCATCACAGGTTCTCCACGTACGGGCTGGCGCGCGCGTCGAAGGTCTTCTTGGCCAGGGCGGCCTTCTTCGCCTCCCACGCCTCCTTCGCCGCCTGCGCTTCCTTCGTGTCCCCCGCCAGGCCCGCGCGCTCTTCCTTCACCGCGGCCTCGCACTCGGACACCTGTTCCTCGAACGCCTTCGGCTCCAGGCGCTCACTGCCCTGCACCTTCGCCTTGCGCGCCGCTGTCAGCCGCGCCAGCTCGAAGCGGGCGAACGCGCAGCGCAGCGACAGCTTCTCCACCTCGCGCAAGCCGACGTTGAGGCGCTGGTGCGCGCGCAGGTACTCCACGCGGGCCTCGGACTCCGCGATGGCCAGCTGCGCCACCTCGCGGGACGACGCGTCCGGGGCGCGGTCCTCCTCGTCCTCGGCGGCCTCCTGGCGGCTCTTCGCGCGGCGGATGTTGTCGCGCGCGCGGTTGACCTCGTTGTCCGCCTCGTCCACCCGGTCGATGGCCAGCGCCAGGTCGTTCTCCGCCTCCAGGAGCTCGATGCGCGTCTCGTAGGGCAGCTTCTTCACCAGCGAGTCCGGCACGCGCATGCCGTAGCTCGGGCCGCAGGCGGCGGTCAGGAGGGTCAGGCTGAGGAGCAGGGGGCGCTTCATGGAGCGGTGGCCTCGAAACGGCTGAAGAGGGTCCGGCCGGAGTAGACGTCGGTGCCGTTGGTGAACGTGACGCTGAACTCGCCCGACACCCGGTCTCCGGAGTTTTTCGGTAGGGACTTCACGAAGAGATTGCCGCGCTGGAGCAGCGGGAAGGGGCGCACCGGCTCGTCCAGCACGCTGCGGTCCACGCTGCCCCGCTGCGAGCCGTCGTCCAGCGCCTCCGCCAGGTCGATGTCCAGCGAGCCCGCGTACTCGTCGTCCGGCAGCATGTCCGCCACCCGCGCGCTCACCTTCAACACCACGTCCTGTCCGCTGCCCTGCGCGTTGACGAAGCTCACCGCCAGCGTGCCTTCCGCGAGCGCCGCCTCCGTGCGCTGGTAGCGCAGGTCGAGCAGCTCCGTCACGCTGCCCTCCAGCCGGCCGCTGCCGCCCTCCCCACACGCGGAGGCGGCGAGCAGCGCCAGCACCGGGGCGATGCGGCGCAAGGGCGCGCTCACTTGCATGCCTTCCATCCCGCGTCCACGTCCGGGCCGTTGAGCGTGCCCATGTCCTTGAGCACGGCCAGCTCGCGGCGCGCGCCGTCCGTGTCGCCGAAGCGGCAGCGCAGCGCGGCCAGGTTGAGGCGGGCCTTGTCGTAGGTCGGGTCCGCTTCCAGCGCCTTGGCGTACGCCGCGCGGGCGCCCATGGCGTCGCCCAGGTTGAGCATGG
>JAFADT010000233.1 GCA_023424585.1 Pseudomonadota bacterium | reverse complement strand
CCCGAAGCGCTGCGCGAGGTGGCGGAGGTGCGCACGGACGCGCTCGTGGGCCCCGCGGGGGAGGTGGAAGCCGGGCTCCCGCTGGAGGACGACCTCTGGGACGGCTGCGATGACGACGGCGCGGAGTGGACGTGAGGCGTGACGGCCGGGCGGCGCGGGGTGCTTGTCATGGCCGGAGGCCGTGGCGAAGACTGCTGGCATGGCTGACGTGAAGGAGCTGCACCGCCAGTGGTGCATCGCGGACGGGCACGCGGATTCGCTGATGTGGAACCGCGACCTGTGCGAGCGGTCGACGGAGGGGCACGTGGACTTCCCCCGCCTGCGCGAGGCGGGGGTGAAGCTCCAGTGCTTCACGCTGGTGACCCGGGGCTTCCCGTTCATTGGCGGCTTCCCGCTGTTCGCCGCGTGGCGCAGGTGGCCCCCCGAGGCGCGCGGCAGCGAGTGGACGCGCGCGCTCTGGCAGATTGAAAGGCTGGACGCCTTCTGCGCCCGCTCCGGGGACACCGCGCGCGTCGCCACCACCGGGGCGGGGCTGGAGGACAACCTCGCGAACGGGCGGCTGTCGGCGGTGCTGGGCGTGGAGGGCGGGCACGCGATTGAAGGCCGGGTGGAGCGGCTCGCGGAGCTGCACCGGCGTGGCGTGCGCTTCATGGGGCTCACGCACCTGTCCAACAACGACCTGGGCGGTTCGTCCTTTCCCATGATGGGCAACCGGGGGCTGACGCCGCTGGGCCACCAGGTGATGGAGGAGATGGCCCGCCTGGGGATGAGCGTGGACGTGGCGCACGCCTCCGAGCAGACGCTCTCGGACCTCTTCGCGCACCCCACGGTGCGCTACTTCTGTTCGCACACCGGCGTGCGCGCCGCGGGCGGCGGCTGGCGCAACCTGTCCGACGAGGCGCTGCGCACGATTGCCCGGCGCGGCGGGGTGGTGGGCATCATCCTGGCGCCGGTGTACCTGGGCGGCGACACGTGGGACGACGTGGTCCGCCACGTGGAGCACGCGGTGGACGTCATGGGGGAGGAGGGCGTGGGCGTGGGCTCGGACTACGACGGCATGGTGGCGCTGCCCCGGGGCATGCGGGACGTGACGGACCTGCCCCGCCTCACGGAGGCCTTGCTCAGACGACACCCGGAGGCGTGGGTGGAACGTGTGATGGGTGGCAACTTCCGGCGTTACTTCCGCGAGACGCTCGGTGGCGGTTGACAGCGAAAAACCGGTCGAAAAGAGTCGCCGGCACCCATGAACCGTCTCCCCCTCGCGCTCCTGTCCCTCGTCGGCTTCCTCCTCCTTCCCGGCTGTGGCGGGCCGAGCTCGGGCGACTCGTGTGATGGCGGCGACTACGTGTGCCAGGACGACGCGCAGGCCCTGGAGTGCCGCAACGGCAGCTGGCGCCCGCTGGCGTGCCGCGGGCCGCTGGGCTGCCGGGAGCTGGCGGACAGCGTGCGCTGCGACACCTCCCTCAACCAGGAGAACGACGGCTGCGCCGTGGACGCGGAGGGCAAGGGCGTGTGCAGCCCGAACGGGCGCGCGCTCCTCACGTGCCAGCAGGGCGTGCTGGTGAAGACGGCGGACTGCGCCTCCTGCGCCGTGCAGGACAACCAGGCCGTCTGCCAGCCGTGACGTCAGCGCTCCGGGTCTCCACCGGAGGACCCGGGTGGAGCACCCGGCGGCGGTGCGGGCAGGTAGCCCCCCGCGGCCATGCGCTTCCCGGATCGCGCGTACATGGCCGGTGACAGGCCCTGGACGCCGGTGCCGTCAATCCACCGGTTGTAGAAGTTGAAGAGGGCGCAGACGGAGACGGCGTCGTAGACGGCCTCGTCCGACCAGCCGGCCGCCTTCAGGCGCTCCACGTCCTCGCGGCGCACGTCGCCGGGCGCGTCGTTGAGCTGGTCCACGAAGGCGAACAACGCCTTCTCGGCCTCCGGGATGGGGGCCGTCCTCATGTCGTCCAGCACCGCCTGGACGTGCTCCGCGCTGCCCAGCAGTTCCGCCGCGACCGCGGCGTGGGAGCCCGTTCAAAACACGCAGGCGTTGCGCCGCGACGTGTACGCGGCGATGAGCTCTCGCAGGCCGGCGGACAGCGGCGACGGGCCGCGCATCACCTCGTGGGTGAAGGCGGACAGCGCGTCCGTCATGCGCGGCTTGAACGCGAACAGGTGCCAGATGCCCGGCGGCGTCATGCCCCCGGCCCGCGCCATGGCGATCAGCTTCCCGTAGTGCCCGTCCGACTCGTGTGACTCGACGTCGGGCAGGTACATGCTTTCCGGAGCGGGGGGCTTCTTCATCGCGCACTTCCTGGCGGAGGGACGGCAGGGGCCCCATCAGGCCAGCGACGCGAGGAAGCTGTCCAGCGCCGTGTTGAAGGACTCCGGCTGCTCCTGGTTGGGCAGGTGCGCCGCGCCGGGGATGACCTCCAGCCGCGCGCCCTTCACCAGGTCCGCCATCTGCCTGGCCTTCGCCAGGGGCGTCACGGTGTCGTGCTCGCCCACCACGACCAGGGCGGGGCCCGCGTAGCGCGCGAGCAGGTCCTTGCTGTCCAGCCGCAGCGCCATGCCCCGCTGCGCGGCGGCGATGGCCTCCGGCGACGCGGACAGCCCCAGCTTCGTCACCTCGCGGCCCACCGGGGACTCCGGCCCCGCGTGCACCAGCCTGGGCACCAGCCCCTGGATGACGGCCGCCGAGCCCTCCTCCAGCGCCTGCCGCGCGGTGGCCTCGCGCCGGTCCTTCCCGGCGGCGTCATCCGCGGTGCACTGCGTGTCGGAGAGCACCAGCCCGCGCACCCGGCCCGCGTCCTCGCGCAGGAGCGCCAGCGCCGCGTAGCCGCCCATGGACACGCCGCCCACCACCGCAGAGTCGATGTCCAGCGCGTCCAGCAGCGCGAGCGCGTCCTGCGCCAGCCTGCGCATCTCCGTGGGGCCTTCGCCCAGCCGGCTCTGCCCGAAGCCGCGCAGGTCCGGCACGAGGAAGCGGTAGCGCCCGGCCAGCGCGGACACCTGCCGGTCGAACGCGGAGCCATCCAGCGGGAAGGCGTGCAGCAGGAGCACCGGCAGCCCCTGGCCCACGTCCCGGTAGTGCAGCGGAATCCCATCCACGGCGACCGTCAGCATGCGTGCCTCCTCGCGGCCCGTCGCGGGGTGCGGCGTCAGATCCACTTCTTGTACTTGAACCAGCCGACGAGCCCCAGCGGGAAGCCCACCATGGTCACCCACATGGCCAGGTACCAGCCCCGTCCCGTCAAC
>JAFADT010000221.1 GCA_023424585.1 Pseudomonadota bacterium | reverse complement strand
GCCGTGGGCCAGGGACAGCCGCGCGTCGAAGTCCGCCTGGAGCGCCTCCGCCGCGCGCCCGAGCCCCGCGTCCAGCGCGGCGCGCGTCTTCGCGAGCAGCGCGTCCGTGTCCGCGAGCGCCGCCTGGACGGTGGCGGCGAACTCCTCCAGCGCGCCCAGGGCGTTGGTGTGGCGCACGCGCGCGGCGACGGCCTGGGTGGCCAGCCCGCGCAGGTGGAAGAGGAGCGGGCCGAACTCGCCGGAGACGTCCTGGCCGTCCTTCGCGGCGCGCGCGCTGATGGCGAAGACGGGGACGTCCTCCGCGGCCAGGCCGTAGTGCTGGGTGGCCACGCGGCGGACCTGGGACTTCAGCGCGTCGCGCGAGTCGGCGGAGAGCTCGTCGGCGAAGTTGAGGATGAAGACGAGCGCGCGGCGGCGGGCGAACTCGGCGAGGAACTCCACCTGGGTGGCCTCCGCGACGCTGCCCCGGTGCATGACCACGAGCGCGACGTCCGCCTTGTCCAGCGCGGCGCGCGCGACGTCTCGGTGCTGGGTGGCCACGCTGTTCAGGTCCGGCGTGTCGATGAAGACCTGGCCGCTCCACAGGCCCTGCGGCCCGGGCGTGTAGCGCACGACGCGCGCGCCGGTGCGGGCCAGCTCGTCCGTGGAGGTGCCCTCCGGCGCGAAGAGGGTGGAGGCGGTGCTGGTGGGGCGGTCCACGCCCTCGCGGGAGAGGTCCTGGCCGGAGAGGGCGTTGAGCAGGGTGGACTTGCCCGCGCCGGTGGCGCCCACCAGCGCGACGACGAGCGGCGCGTCCCGCCGGGCCACGCCGCGCGCGTAGTCCTCCAGCAGGCGCTCCAGGCGCGGGCCGTGGGGCTTCAGCGCGGGCAGCGACAGGGCGTCGGCGAGCAGCGGGCGGAGGGCTTCGGGGTCGGGCAGTCGGGTGTCGTCCACGGAAGGGCCAGCGTCGCGCGGATGGGCGCGTGCTGGCTACGAAGATGCGCGGCGACGGTGCGCCAGCGTGCAGTCGCCCTCAGCTCGCGACGGCCTCGGCGACGCGCGGGACCTGGCCCGGGTCCCCGACGGTCTTCCACAGCCAGGCGTTCACGTCGAAGCGCGGGTCGCCCAGCTGGCGTCCCAGGTCGATGCCGTCCCAGGCCAGGTGTTGATCGTCCGGCGGGCCCAGGTCGCTGAGCGTGCCCATCAGCCGGTTCAACTGCTCTTCGAGGAAGCTCTCGTTGGAGGCGCCGAACATCGCGTAGAAGGCCAGGTGGTGGGTCGGGTCCTCCCGCGGGCTGGCGCCGCCGTGGACGCGGCTGGCGCGAAAGCCGGTGGGCGGGAGCGGGTGCGGGTGGTTGAGGTTCCAGCGCTGATCCCGCTCCGACGCCAGGCCATCCAGGCCGGAGTCCGTGCCGGCGAACAGCAGGCCCAGGTCGCGCCCGGCCTCCGCGCCGTGGATGCGCGTGGTGGGGCCCTCTCCGGTGGTGAGCAGCCACCGGACGCGCTGGGCCGCGCGGGAGAACAGCTCCAGCGCCAGGCGCCCCGCGCGGCGCTCCTCCTCGGCCCGCTCCCGGAGGAGGTCGCGCCGCAGGTGGGCGTGCTGGCGGAAGAACTCGCGCACCGCGGCCACCCGCCGCGTCGCGGCGGCGGTCAGCCAGTGTCCCCGTGCATCCAGGAAGGCCACGGCCTCCACCTGGAGCTCATGGTCGGAAAGCGGCGGCGGGGCAACGATGCGATGCGCCAAGGGCGTTCTCCGGGAAAGGGACACCTGAAACTTCGGAATGCCCCGCAAGACTGGGAGTGGAGGCCTCCCCACGCGTGTCTGCCATTGCGCATCCCGGATGCGGACCGTGCTCCCGTGCGCGGTCACCCGGGACGCCAGGGTGTCGGGGGGCCTCCGCGGATGTGGTCCCGCCTTGGCGGGGGAGCGCCGTCCCTGGCGAAGCCTCCGCCGTGGCCGGGGCGCTCCAGTTTTCCACCCCCTGCGGGGAATAGGCGCGAGCGCTGGCGTAACCCATGGGCGAACCCGGCCTCTGCCGCTGCCTGCACTCCTGGGGAATCCAACGATGACGCGCATCCAACCCGAGCTGCTCCGCCTCCTTCTCCTTCCCTTCGCGGTGGTCCCGCTGCTGGTGGCCTGCGGCGGAGAGGAGCCCGCTCCAGACGATGACACCGGCGACGCCCCGCCCACCGGGGGGCTCTGCGTCCGGACCATCTCCGATGCGCTGACCTCCGCAGCGGCCTGGGCGCCGGGGGACGAGCAGTGCTCCTATGAGGTGACCGGGGTCGTGGAGGTGCGCGACGCGCTCACCATCGCCCCTGGCACCGTGGTCCGCTTTGGCCCCGAAGCAGGACTGCTCGTCACTTCGACCGGCTCCCTCCACGCGGTGGGGACCGAGGCTGCCCCCATCCTGTTCACTGGGAAGACCCTCACGCCAGGCTACTGGAAGGGGCTCGCGTTCAAGTCCAACACGCCGGAGAACGCGCTGGAGCACGTGGTCATCTCCTACGCGGGCAGCGAGCAGCCGTTCTGCTGTGACTTCTTCTATGGCGCTGGCGGCGGGCTGGATGCCGCGGGGGCAGTGGTGGTGGGGTCCCAGCTGGGAGGCATCAGCCAGGTGCGGCTGGTGGATGCGACGCTGGAGAAGAGCGGCACGAACGGGTTGTTCGTCTTCAACAAGGGGCGGCTGCCGGGGTTCTCGCGCAACCTCTTCCGGGGCAACGTGGGGGCCCCCGCGGTCGTGAGCCTGTCCGTCGCGGGGGCCTTGGACGGTGCGAGCATCTACTCCGGAAGCAGCTCCACCCAGCCAGAGGCCAACGGCGACAACGTCGTCCATCTGCAGGCGGCGCCGGTCGCGGACACGGCCACGGCGCAGACGCTGCGCAGGCTGGACGTGCCCTATGGGGTCTCCACCGGCGTGCCGGACACGACCCTGGAGTACTCGGGGGCGCTCACGGTGGAGCCGGGGGTGCGCCTCCAGTTCGAGGCCGAGTCTGGCCTCCGCATCACGGAGACCGGCTCCCTGGTGGCGCGCGGGACGGCGCAGGCGCCCATCGTGTTCACGGGCAGGACGCAGACGCCGGGATACTGGAAGGGCCTCTCCATCCGCTCCCTGAGCCCGGACAACGTCCTCGACCACACGCAGGTGAGCCATGGGGGCTCGGACTCGTTCTGCTGTGACTACTTCACGCGGGATGGGAGCATTCGGGCCAACATCTCCGTGGGAGGCGCCCTGGGGCGGGGGAGTCTGACCCTGACCGACTCACTGGTGTCACAGGGCGCCGGCTGGGGCGTCTTCGTCTTCAAGAACGCCACGCTCACCCAGAGCGCCAACACCTACGACGGCAACGTCGGCACCGTGGGCCGCGAAGAGACGCCCCTCGCGCCCTGAGACGACACGACGCCGGACGCGAGGGGCTCACGGTGGCCCCTCCCGCCCGGCGTCCGTGTGCGAAGCCGGCCCGCCGCCCTACAGCGAGTTCACGAACTTCAAGAGCGCGTTGCGGTCCGCGGCGCTGAGGTTCACGAAGGCCTGCCGGGCGGCCTCGCCCTCGCCGCCGTGCCAGAGGATGGCCTCGGTGACGTTGCGCGCGCGGCCGTCGTGCAGATACGCCTCACCGCCGGACACGCCCGCCGTCAGGCCGATGCCCCAGAGCGGCGGCGTGCGCCACTCGGCGCCGGAGGCCTGGCCCTCCGGCAGGTTGTCCGCCAGGCCCGGGCCCATGTCGTGCAGCAGCAGGTCCGTGTACGGGTGGATGGTCTGGCTGCGGAACTCGTTCATCGCCGCGTACTGGCTGGTGGTCAGCGTGGGCGCGTGGCACTTCGCGCAGCCCGCGTTGTTGAACACCGCCTCCCCCTGGAGCGCCGTCGCGTCCGAGTGGTCGCGGCGCGCCGGCACGCCCAGCAGCGCGATGTAGCGGGTGAGCTTGTCCAGGTCGCTGTCGGCCAGCTCCACGCTCGTGCCCGCGCAGCCCTGCTGCGACGAGCCGCAGTCCTGCGTCTTGAACACGCTGGTCGTCACGCCCATGTCGCTGTTGAGCGCCTCGGCCACCTGGTGCTTCACGCGCGCCGCCGCCGCCTTCCAGCCGAAGCGACCCATGCGCGTGACGCCCGTCTCCGGGTCCTTCACCGTCTGCATGCGGCCGGAGATGCCGTCGCCGTTCGCGTCGTTGGGGTCCGCGAGGCCCGCGATCTGGGACTCCGGCACCGCCTCCAGCAGGCCCATGCCAATGAGCTGCGGCGTGATGCGCGGCGAGAAGTTCGTCGGCGTCACGTTGAGGAAGCTGTAGCTGGGCTTGCGCAGCTGGTACGTCGCCCCGCCGGGCAGCGTGCCGCTCGCCGTCGTCGTCCAGCCGCTGATGCGCACGTCCGCCTCCGGCGTGCCGCTGACCGCGCGCGGCTGCAGGCGGAAGCCCAGCGCGGGGTCCGCCGTCACCGCGCTGCCGTTCACCTTGCCCACCTTCACCACGTAGTTGTCCAGCGTGGTGTTCGTGGTGGAGGGCGGCAGGCCGCGGCCGTTCTGCTTGTGGCAGGAGATGCAGGACACGTTGACGTAGTTGTTGCCCAGCTTGTTCGCCTGCGCGGTGAAGAGGGGGTTGTCCGGCTCGGAGTGGCTGCCGTCGCGGAAGTTCGTGTGGTGCAGGCGGCGGCCCTCGACGAAGGGCTGCGCGCTCACCGGCGCCAGGTTGGTGGCCATCTGGAGGAAGCGGTTGTCCGGCTCGTTGGAGAACGGCGTGTGCAGCGTGCCGCGGCCGCCCGCCCAGGCCTTCTCCGGCAGCGGGAAGGAGTCGCGCAGCGAGCCCTGGCCCTCGAAGGGCACGATGCCGCCCTGGCCCACGATGTAGAGCATCACCGTGGAGTAGTAGTTGAAGCGGCCCTCCACCGGCCCCTGGAGGAATACGCCGATCTCCAGCTCCATCCGGTCGCCGTTGCGGATGGCGCGGCCCTCCTTGGCGTTGAAGTTCACCGACGACGTGTACTTGTAGTCGTTCACCTTCACGAAGTCCGCGTTGTGCCAGTACTCGGCCACCGTGTTGATGCCGCGGAAGAACGCGCGGAAGTCCGGCGAGTCATACGGATAAATCGTGTACAGGTTCACCGTGATGACGCTGCCGCCCTTGGCGACCTCGTCCACGATCTCGATCCAGTGGGTGCGCTTCTCGAAGTACAGCCTCAGGTAGTGGTCGTAGGCCTGGTACTCGTCCTCGCGCATGTGGCGGTCGCGGACGCGGTCGCCCACGCGGGTGATGAGGGCCGTGGCGGTGTTCTCCACCGTGGCGGGCTCCAGCGCGGTGGCGCTGGTGAACAGCGGCACCACCGGGCCCGCGTCGCCGCTGGGCGGAGGGCCCGCGTCCACGCCGCTGCCCGCGTCGGGAGTGCCCGTGCCCGCGTCCGTGCCGCCGCCGGTGCCCGTATGCGTGTAGCGCGTCCAGGTCGTGTCCCGCGCACAGCCGCAGGACGTGTCCCAGTACGTGAAGAAATAGTCGATGGTGTTGCCGTTGCTCAGGCCCGTGACGGTGTACTGGTTGCGACCGCCCGTCACCGTCATGCGGATGTTCAGCTGCCCGCCGTCGTTGAGCTTGTAGTGGATGTCCGCCCAGTCCGTCGTGTCGACGTAGAAGACGGCGGATGAGCCAGACGGCGTGACGCCATACGTGGCGGCTTCTGCGGCTTGCACCGCCAGACAACTGACGGCCAGGAATGCGAGCGCGATTCCCGTGAGTCTGCTTCGGCTCATGGTTGCGAACTCCCGTGGGTGGATGGGGCGTGGGACGGCGAGCGCTACAAAGGGGGACTTCGTAGCTTGTCCGAAGAAAGTCGGAACGGCCGGAGGTCGCAAGGTGGGATGACTGAGAATTCGGCTTAGGCTTGATAACTGATAAATAAGCGAAATTGATATTGCGCCTGATGCGCTGCGTTATCCTGATTTGACGCATTGTGTTGGAGGGGGCGTGGGCGTGCCCGGCCCCGGGC
>JAFADT010000201.1 GCA_023424585.1 Pseudomonadota bacterium | reverse complement strand
CCCCTCACCCAAGGCCCGGGCGAGTTCCCCCTCGTCCAGGCCCCCGACGAGGACCCGCTCGATCGCGACATCGCCGCCCTCTTCGTGGACGTCGCCCGCGCAGACGGCGAGATGCGCCGCGAGGAGGTCCGCGAGGTCCGCCACTACTTCGAGGAGGTCCTCCACTCCGACGCCCACACCGTCCAGGCCGTGCGCCGCTACCTCAAGGACTTCCTCACCCACCCCGCCACCCTGGACGCCCCCGCCGCCCTCGCCTCCTGCCGGGACGCCCTCCCCTCCGGCGAGCGGCTCCGCCTGCTGGACGCGCTCTATGAGATGTCCCTGGCGGATGGCCCCCTCCAGCGCTCGGAGCGCGAGGCCCTGAAGCGCGTGGCCGAAGGCCTGGACGTCCCCGACGCCAAGGCCCAGGCGCTGGCCGAGCAGCACCTGGGCGACGCCACCGCTCACTACCAGACGCTGGGCCTCCCTCCGGACGCCACCGACGCGGAGGTGAAGAGCGCCTACCGCAAGCTCGCCGCCCGCTTCCACCCGGACAAGGCCAGCCACCTGGCGCCCCGGGCCGCCGAGCAGGCCTCCCGCCGCTTCCAGGCCGTCCGCGACGCCTACGAGGAAATCCGCAGGCTGCGCGGCCTGTAGCCCGGGTTAGAAGACAGGAATCCCATGAGCCAGCGGCCCCCGAAGAAGAAGGAAGCGGAGTTCCAGAACAACCCGTTCAAGTCCGCCATCAAGACGCTTCAGGATCAGCAGAAGCAGGAGAAGGAGGCCGCTGCCGCCGCCGAGGCCGCCAAGAAGAAGGCCGCCGCGCCGAAGCCCGCCAAGGCCCCCAAGGCCCGCCCGGAAGACGACGACGTGGGCCTCTTCTTCGCCGCCATGGACGGCGTGAAGCAGGTGACGAACCGCGGCCAGGCCCCGCAGGTCAACCCGCGCCTGCCGGAGATCATCGACGACAACGCGGAGGCGCTCGCGCAGCTGTCCGACCTGGTCGCCGTGGACGGCCCGCTGTCCTTCACCGGGTCCGACGAGTCCTTCGAGGGCGCCTCACCCGGCGTGGACCCCAACCTGCTGCGCTCGCTGCGCCGGGGCGACTTCTCCGTGCAGGACCGGCTGGACCTGCACGGCAAGACGCAGCGCGAGGCCCAGGCCGCCGTGGAGCGCTTCCTGTCCGACAGCCGCCGCACCAAGCGCCGCTGCGTGCTCATCGTCCATGGGCGCGGTTTGAATTCCAAGGACCAGCTCCCGGTGCTCAAGGATGCAGTGAGAGACCTGCTCTCTCAGAAGCGCCTGGAGCGGATGGTGCTGGCGTTCGCCACCGCGCGCCCGCAGGACGGCGGGGCCGGCGCCGTCTACGTGCTGCTGCGCCGATAGCTTTACGCGTGGCCGTGGCTGTGCATACATGCCGCCATGGTTCGCGACCTCATTGACCTCCACATCCACGTGGGTGGCGCGGTGGCCCCGCACATCCTGTGGTCCATCGCCCACCAGCAGGGCTTCAAGCTCCCCGTCAAGAACTACTTCGACTTCGTCGAGCTCATCACCTCCCGCCCGGGCAAGGTGGGCAGCCTCGACGACTACCTGAAGATCCTCCACACCTGGACGGAGAAGATCCAATCCTCGCCCAGCGCCATCGAGCGCTCCGTCTACGAGGTGATTGGCAAGGAGTACCGGGGCAGCCGCGTCACGCAGATCGAGCTGCGCTTCAACCCCATGAAGCGCAACCTCTCCAGCGAGCTGGACCTGGACCACATCATCCACGCGGCGCTGCGGGGCATGGACCGCGCGACGCTGGAGTACGGCGTGAAGGTGGGCCTCATCTTCTGCCTGGCCCGCGAGTTCGACCACAAGCTCAACAGCATCATCGTGGAGAAGGCCATCAAGTACCGCTCGCGCGGGGTGTACGGCATCGACCTGGCCGGCACGGAGCGCGACGCCATGGAGCACAAGCCCTCGCTCGCGGAGTACGAGGACCTCTACGCCCGCGCCCGCAAGGCGGGCCTCAAGTGCACCGTGCACACCGGCGAGACGGCCGGCACCGGCGCCAACGGCCTGATGGCGGTGGTGGAGAAGCTCAAGCCGCACCGCATCGGCCACGGCATCCGCGCCGCCTACGACGAGTCCGCGATGAAGGTGCTGCGCGAGAACAACATCACGCTGGAGCTGTGCCCCACGTCCAACATCCACACCAAGGCGGTGGCCGACCTGCAGGAGCTCAAGCACATCATGCAGACGTTCTGGGACCGCAAGGTGAAGTTCACCATCAACACGGACGGCCCCTACCTGCTGGAGACGGACATGCGGCGGGAGATTGAGATCGTCGAGTCCAACGGCCTGCTCACCACCGAGCAGGTGGACCAGGCGCTCGCGTGGGCGCGCGAGGCGTCCTTCATCCCGGCCTGACGCATGTACGGCCTGACTCGCGCACTGCTCTTCACCCTGCCCCCGGAGCCCGCGCACCGGCTGGGCATGACGGGGCTCGCGGCCCTGGGGACGTGGAATGCCCGCTGCCGCGCGATGCGCGAGCGCACGCTGCGCCGCGCGCCCATGGACCTGTCCGTGGAGCTGGCGGGGCTGAAGTTCGCCCACCCGGTGGCGCTCGCCGCCGGGCTGGACAAGGACGCGGAGGCCGTGGACGGGCTGTTCGCCTGCGGCTTCTCCGCCGTGGAGATTGGCACCGTCACGCCCAAGCCCCAGCCGGGCAACCCGAAGCCGCGCCTGTTCCGCCTGCCCGAGCACCGCGCGATCATCAACCGCATGGGCTTCAACAACCACGGCGCGGCCACCGCGGCGGAGCGCCTCAAGGCCCGCACGTGGAAGCCCGGCCCGCTGGGCGTGAACATCGGCAAGAACAAGGACACGCCGCTGGAGCGCGCGGTGGAGGACTACGTGGCGTGCGTGGACGCGCTCGCGCCGCTGGGGGACTACGTCGTCGTCAACGCGTCCTCGCCCAACACGCCCGGCCTGAGAAAGCTACAGGAGCCGGAGCAGCTGTCCACGCTGCTGCTCGCGGTGCGTGAGCGGATGGACGCGGTGGCCAGGGGCACGCCGCTGTTCCTGAAGATCGCCCCGGACCTCACGCCCGAGGCCGTGGACGAGGTGGTGGACGTGGCGATGGCGCGCGGGCTGTCCGGGCTGATCGCCACCAACACCACGCTCACCCGCCCCGTGGAGCACGTGCACGCGAAGGAGGCCGGCGGCCTGTCCGGTGCCCCCGTGCGCGAGCTGTCCAACGCGGTCATCCGCCGCGCGTACCAGCGCAGCAAGGGCGCCCTGCCCCTCATCGGCGTGGGCGGGGTGTTCACCGCGCAGGACGTCTACGAGAAGCTGCGCGCGGGCGCGACGGTGGTGCAGGTGTACACGGGCTTCATCTACGAGGGCCCGGGTATGGTGGACCGCATCCTCCCCGAGCTGGGCGCCCTGCTGGCCCGGGATGGCTTCGCCTCCGTGCGCGACCTGATTGGCGTGGACGCGTCCGCGTAGCCGCTCACGCACGAGCCCGTCCCGGCCGAGCCCGTCTGGCCGGGCTTGCTTGCTATTCCACCTGCCGTCCGTGCCAGACTGGCCGGATGAACCGCGTCCTCCTGCTGGCCGGACTGTTGAGCCTCGTTGCGTGCAAGGGCAACATCGGGTCAAACACCAACAACGGAGGCCCCAACGACGCCGGGGATCCCGGTGGGCCCGGGGAGACCGTGGGCGCCGCGTGCGTGGTGCAGTCGGTGCTCGCCAATCGCTGCGCCAGCTGTCACGGCGCGCTGCCGACCCAGGGGGCGACGATGCCGCTGCGCACCCTGCACGACATGCGGGTGAGCTCGGCGGTGGATGGGAAGCTCAGCAACGCCCAGCGCGCGCTCATCCGAATGAGCGACGACGCGGCTCCGATGCCGCCGGCCCCGCATGAGCGCGCGAGCTCGGCCGAGCTCGCCGCGCTCAAGACCTGGATCGGGGAGGGGATGCCCCTCTGCAGTGGCACGGACGGCCCGCCGGTGACCGTCGTGCCCGAGCCCAACCTGCTCGATCAGTCCGCGCTCTTCACCTGCACCGAAGGCGTGCGCTCGGATGCGCCGACGCGCATCCGCCGCATGAGCCGGCGCGAGTTCACCCGCAACGTCGGTGGCTCGGTCGAGCGCAGCTGGACCGGGTTCAGCTTCTACGACAACCCGCTCGATCCCAGCGCCATCGAGCAGTACAGCTCCTGGGCCACGGACGAGACTTTGGACGAGGCCACGGTGGAGCTCTTCCTGCCGGTGGTCGGCGAGGCCGCCTCGCCATGGACGATGAACTACCCGGACGGCAACCGGATGGAGCGTGTCTTCACCGACAGCCGCTTCCGCTGCATGTTCGACGACGCGAACCCGAGCGACGCCTGCAAGCGCTTCCACCTGGGCCAGATGCTCGAGTTCGGCGTCTTCTTCCGCCCGCCCACCGAGGATGAGCTCACCCGCCTCACCGCCTTCGCGACCGCGGTCATCGCCCAGGAACCGAGCTACTCCCCTCAAAACCGCGCGGACTCCATCACGCGGATCTCCAACGCCGCGTGGATGATGACCGGCGCCATGTTCCGCCGCGAGATGGGCGGCGAGCCGGCCGACGGTCGCGTGGAGCTGACCAGCCTCGAGCTGGGCTCGCAGCTGGCCTACGCGCTGGCAGGGCGCGCGCCCTCGGCCACGCCGAGCTTCGTGTGGCCGTACTACTCCGCGCCCCTCGAGGGGCATCTGGCGGACGTGGCCCTCGCCGCGAAGGATGGCTCGCTCACGCAGGATGCGACGACCACCGCCCTGATCAAGAAGCACCTGGGCGGCGTCGACGCCAACGAGAACGGGACACCGCGCTTCGATCTGGTGCAGGACTACAACGAGGAGCAGCGCTCCAAGCGCGGGCAGTACTGGCTGGGTGACGGCGTCGCGGGCTTCTTCCGCGAGTGGCTCGGCTACGGGCACGTGTCCGCGGTGTTCAAGGAGTCCCCGGCGGCGACCTCGCGCTTCGAGCTCGAGGGGCTCGGCTACATCAGCTCGGTCTCGTACGACAACCTGCTCACCAACTTCCATCCGCTGGAGCCGACCTTCATCCAGCAGTTCGACGATCTGATCGCACGGGTGGTCGTCGAGGATCAGGACGTGTTGGCGAACCTGCTCACCACGCGCACCTTCTACGTCCCCTCCATGCAGAACGCGGCGTACGACTCGCACAAGGGCCTCTCCCACCCCTACAACGTCAGCGAGATCCTCCCGGCGACCGTCGAGGGCCGCTGGAAGACGCTGCCTGCCACGGAGCGCGCGGGCGTGCTGACCCACCCGGTGTGGCTGGCCGCGCACGGCGGCAACTTCGAGGACGATCCGTCCATCGTCCACCGCGGCAAGTGGGTGCGCGAGAACCTCCTGTGCGGCTTCGTCCCGCCGCTCAGCAGCGTACAGGTGGCGGCCCAGGTCGGCGCTCACGCCGCCGACAAGAACGCGCGCCGCCGCCTGCAGGAGGCGACCGCCGGAGCGCAGTGTCAGGGCTGTCACCGCCTGATGGAGCCGCTCGGCCTGCCCTTCGAGATCTACAACCACGCGGGCTTCCTGCGCGCGCGGGATCACTCGCCCAGCGGAGGCTGGACCACGCCAGACGGAAGCTCGACGCTCACGTCGATGCCGGACCCCGCGCTGGATGGCCCGGTGCGCGACGCGGTGGAGTTGAGCGAGCGCCTGGCGACCTCTCAGTACGTGAAACGCTGCTTCGTGCGGCAGGCCTTCCGCTACTTCATGGGACGCCCGGAGAACCTGAGCGACGCCTGCACGCTGACGCAGATGGAGCAGGCCTATGATCAGAACCAAGGCTCGTTCTCCAAGATGCTGACCACGCTGATGACAAGCGACACCTGGAAGACGCGGCGTGTGCCGCAGGCTGGAGAGTGACTGCCATGTTCTCGCGACGAACCGTCCTGAAGGGCATGGCCGCCGGCCTCTTCGCGCCCTACTTCCGCGACGTCTACGCCCAGTCGTCAGCGTTGCCGGCGCGCCTGGTGCTGGTCCTCGAGTGCAATGGCGTCTACCCCCGCGCGCTCCTGAGCACGGGCACCCGCGCGGCGCTGGGGGGACGCGCCAACACCTCCGACCGCCTCTTCTGGGACGCGTACAAGGACACGCCGCTGGTGCGTGAGGGCGACGATCTCGCCAGCGCGATCAGTCTCGGGCCGTTGGCGGCGTCTTCCGGCAACATCGACCTGGTGAACCGCTCCGCCGTGCTGCTGGGGCTCTCGAACCTCATCGCGGGTGGCGGGCACTCCAGCGGGACGGGCGGGCTGAGCTGCGCGGTGAACGGCGCGGGCGCGACCTTCGACGCGGTGATCGCGCCTCGCCTGCGCCGGGGCGCCCCGTTCGACGTGCTGCGCCTGGGCACCAGCTCCGCGCGCGTGTCGATCGTGTACGAGACCTGCGCGCTCGGGCCGCGCAAGCCCGCGGGCATCATCGTCAACCCGTCGCTCGCGTTCGACAGCACCTTCGGCTCGCTGCTCGGCGGCTCGACGAGTGGGCGCGATCGCAAGATGCTCTTCGACTTCGCGCTGGCCGACTCGCGCAAGGCGCTGGCGGCGTTCAGCGGCAACTCCAACGAGCGGCTGAAACTGGAGCGCTACGTCTCCTCGCTCGAGTCGCTGCGCACGCGGGAGGATCAGCTCACCGGCATGGCGGACCGAGTGCGGCCCTACCTACCGCTGGCGCCGAAGGACAACCCGCTGCTCACCGGAGCGGGCTCACCGCCCGACTCGCTGAAGTGGTTCGAGGCGCAGTTCCAGATCGCCACGGCGTCCCTCCTGGGTGGGCTGACGAACACGGTCGTGCTGGCGACGGGCAGCTCGGGCTTCGACGTGGCCTACGGCCCGGACGTGAGCGACATCCCGCGACACAACCTGCAGCACAGCCTGGATGCGGGGCAGAACTGGGATCGCGTCGCCGAGGTCACCCGCCGCCACGTGCAGTTGGTGGCGAACCTGGCGAGGACGCTGGCCGCCACGCCCGAGATTGGCGCGAGCGGCTCGATGCTGGATCACACGGCGATCGTCTTCATGTCCGACAACGGCGAGCAGCACCACTCCACCTCGCGTGAGTGGCCGAAGCTCGTGGTGGGCGGCAACGCGCTGGGCCTGAAGACCGACGGGCGCACGGTCGTGTACCCGAAGTACGACGCAGCCCGGAACCGGCAGGTCTCCAACCTCTTCAACACGCTCGGCCACGCGTTCGGAGACGCGGACTTCAACACCTTCGGGCAGGAGGGCAGCACGCGCATCGCGGCGGGACCGCTGAGCGAGCTGTATGCCTGAGCCGCGAGGAGCGGCCCGCGGAACCATTGGCGTGGACGCGTCCGAGGAGTCCCGCCTCCGTCGTCCTTCGAGCAACGGCCTTGCCCCCACGCGGCTGGTGGGTGACGGATGGTACGGCGGGCGGCACGTGATGGCTGTCCTCCGGCCCGTGTCGTGCATCCCCCGCAGCCCGAGCCGTCCGGATTGCGCCACCTGCCAATCCCAGACATGCCCACCTCCCCTCCCGGAGCGCCTCTGGCCAGACGTCACGGCGGGACAGCCCTTGGGGTCCCCTGCGTTCTTGGGTATAGCGCGCCCATGCCCACCCTCCTCCTCAGCGCCAGGGATCTGCGCGGCCTCTACACCGTCGAGCTCGGCCTGGAAGCCGTCGAGCGTGCCTTCCTGGCCCATGGCCGCGGCGACGCGCTCATGCCCCCCAAGGTGTACCTGTCCCTGCCGAAGTACGACGGCGACTTCCGCGCCATGCCGGCGTTCCTCGACGGCGCGGCCGGCGTGAAGTGGGTCAACGCCCATCCCCAGAACCCGCGCAAGCACGGCCTGCCCACGGTGCGTGCCGTGTACGTGCTCAGCGATCCGGACACCGCGTCCCCGCTGGCCATCCTGGACGGCACGCTGCTCACCGCGTGGCGCACCGGCGCGGCCGGCGGCGTCGCGTCCAAGTACCTGGCCAGGAAGCAGCCCCGCACGCTGGGGCTCGTGGGCTGCGGCGTGCAGGCGCGCGTCCTCATCGACGCGCACCGCGCCCTCTTCGGGGACCTGGAGTTGCTCCTGGCGGACGCCTCCCCCCAGGCCGCCGAGGCCCTCCAGAAGGAGAAGGGCGGCCGCGTGGTGAGCCTCCAGGAGGCCTCCGGCGCGGACATCGTCTGCTCCGCCACCCCCGCGCGCGCCCCCGTGGTCCGCCGCGAGTGGGTCCAGGCCGGCGCCCACATCAACGCCATGGGCGCGGACGCCCCCGGCAAGCAGGAGCTGGATCCGCGCCTGCTCGTCGAAGGCCGCGTCTTCATCGATGACGCGGATCAGGCGCTCCACTCCGGCGAGGTGAACGTCCCGCTCCACGACGGGCTCCTCCGGCCCGAGCAGCTCGCCGGCACCCTCGGGGAGGTCGTCGCGGGCCGCAAGCCCGGCCGCATCGGCACCGAGGTCACCCTCTTCGACTCCACCGGCCTCGCCGTGCAGGACGTGGCCCTGGCCCGCGCGCTCTACGACGTCGCCCTGGCCAAGGGCGTGGGCCAGCGCTTCGACCTCGTCGACGAAGCCTGAGGTGGACCCGGGGCGCCCGCTTCTGCGGCCCTCCGGCGCATCCCACCCGGTGCGTCCTCCTCACGGAAACAACCCGGAGGACACACGAGTGCGGAGCTGTGAGGCAAAAAAGAGAGCGCTCGCCGGCACCTTGGAGTTTTACCGGCGAGCGCCCCGGGCCTCGTGCCGACTGGCAGGGCCTCGTAAAGTCGCGGCGGATGTGAAGCGGCCCGCTGGCCAGCCCCACGCCACCTTCATGTGTCCTGCCGTCCGCCCCGCGTCCCGTCGCTACCGGGCCCCGCGCTCGGCGTCCGTCTCCTTCACAACCCCTACGCACCAGCGGTGATTCCGCCACCCACCTGATCCGCCTTGACCAGGGTGAGCACGCTCACCGGTTCCGGCAACACCCGAGGCGCCATTACCACAGCCTGCCCTCCAAACTCCACGAAAATCGCGCTATTCCCATCTATAACCTGCGCACACGCAGGGCCCGGCGGAAAGTGCGCCCTCCCCCTCCTACGAACGCGCCCGCCCCCAATTTCTTGGGAGCGGGCGTGGATTATCCGGATCGGTCTGACATTTCCCGGCCCCCTGGGGCGGGTTTCAGCCGGGAGGAAGTCCTGCCACCTGGCGGTACAGCGCGTCATGCCGGCGCACCAGCTTCTCCAGGGACAGCTCGCGGGCGACGAAGCCCCGGGCGGCCTTGCCCATCTTCCGGGCCTCCTGGGGCTGGGCCAGCAGGCGGCGGAACGCCTGGGCCAGTTGGGCGGGCCGCTCCGGCTCCACCACCAGCCCGCGCTCGCCGTCCGCGATGAGGTCCGGGTTGCCGCCCACGCGCGTCACCACCATGGGCAGCCCCGCCGCCATGCCCTCCATCACCGCGTTGGACATGCCCTCCGCGGTGGAGCACAGCACGCCGAACGTGGCCTGCCCGTAGAGGGCCGGAACGTCCGTGCGGTGCTTCAGGAAGTGCACCCCGTCCGACACCCCCAGCTCGTGCGCCATCTTCTCCAGCGCCGGCCGGCGTGGCCCGTCTCCCACGAACCACGCGTTCAGCCGCGTCCCCTCATGACGCAGCATGGCAAGCGCGAGGAGCACATCCTCCTGCCGCTTCACGGGGTGGTTCATGTTGGCCACGTGGATGACCGTGGGCACACCGCCGGTGTCCGGCAGCGTGTCCTTGAACCCCTCCGCCGCGCGGGCGTCGAAGCGCGGGAGGTCCAGGCCGTTGTGGATGATGGAGATGCGCGAGGCGGGCAGGCCCTCCTCGTGGATCAGCATCTGGCGGATGGCCTCCGCGTTGGCGACGACGTGGTCCGCCAGCCGGGTCACCTGCGCGTGCAGCAGGCGGCGCGCCTTGCCCTGCCAGTGGGACAGGTCCAGCCGGCCGACGATGACCTTCGCGCCCGCGAGCTTCGCGGCCGGCACCGCGACGATGCTGGAGTAGAAGTCGTGCACGTGCACCAGCTGCACGCGGTGGCGCTTGAGCCAGCGGGCCATCCGGTGGATCTGCAACAGCGTGTTGGGCTGCGCGAGCGAGCCCTTGAGGGAGAACACCTCCGGCGCGTGGCCCAGCTTCCACACCGCGCCCATCAGGGGTCCGGCGTCGTCCAGCACCGACACCTGCAACCGGTAGCTGGAGGGCAGGCCTCGCAGCAGCTCCAGCACCTGCACCTCGGTGCCGCCAATGTGGAACGACCGGGTGAACTGCACCAGGCGGAGGGGCTCCTGCCCCATCCGCGCATCCTCACGCCGCATGCCCAGACCCCTCCCACGTGGCCACCGGCGCGGGTTTCATCGCCGGCTGCCTCCCCACCGCCAGGGCGCGCTCCCGTGCCTGCGCGATGCGGTGCGCGCTCGCGGCCAGGCCGAAGAGCACGTAGCAGTGCGCGGACAGGATGTAGCCCGAGAACAAGTCACAGATGAGGTAGCCGGCCACCGACGCCAACAGCGCGCGCGCCAGCCATCCCATCTCCGAGTCCGAGGACGCGGCCGCCGCCCCGCCCACGGCTCCCCCCGAGAACACCAGGAAGCACAGGAGGCCCACCCACCCGAGCTCCCCGATGACGTCGAGGAAGATGTTGTGCGCCACGTAGGCGCGGTGCGCCTCCGGCGGCGCGTACTGGAACCACGCGTAGCGGAAGCCGCCCGCGCCCACGCCCAACAGCGGCCGGTCCAGGCTCATGCGGCTGGCGACCTGCCACGCGTAGACGCGGCCCATGGCGGACGCGTCCTCGTGGAACGCCGCCACCGTCTCATTGCGCTCCCAGAAGCTCTTGGGCGCGAACACCGCCAGGCCCGCGACGAACACCGTGCCCAGCACGATGGCCTGCATGCGGCGCTTCTCGCGGATGGCCCACATGGCCATGGCCACCGACAGGCCGATGAAGCCACCGCGCGAGTGCGACAGCACGATGGCCACCACCGCCAGCACCGCGGACACCGCGCACAGCACGCGGAACACCCATGGGGTGCTCTTGCGCGCGAGGAACGCCACGGCGAGCGGCACCACCAGCACCATGTTCATGGCCATGTGGTTCGGGTCCGCGTACACGCCGACCCAGCGCGAACGGAAGCCCTCCACCATGTCCACGCCGACGATGTACCAGTTGATGACGCCAATGGACGTCACGATGGCGCCCAGCACCATGGCGCCGCACACCACCGCCAGCCGCCTGGGCGTGGTGAGGACGTTGACGAGCGTCAGGTAGATGGCCGTGAGCTTGAGCAGCTCCACGCCCTGGAAGCGCGTCACCTCCGGGTTCACGCTCCACGCCACCGAGCAGAACGCCAGAGACGAGAACGCCAGGAGCGCGATGCCCCGCGCGCCATCGAAGTAGAGGGGCTCCGCCTTGCCGATGCGGCGCATCACCATCAGCCCCGCGCCCAGCCCCGACGTGAGCAGCGCGAGCCGCAGCGGCTCCAGCGCGGGGATCCACTCACCCGGCACGGCGTACATCACCGCCGCGAACGCCGTGAGCATGAAGAAAGCCAGCACGTCGCGACGCTGCCCCACCGCGCCCGGTCCCATGTACGCCACCCCTTCGCTGTCGGTCGCTCGTCCCGTCACACGCCTGCCCCTGGCCCTCGTGAATTGCCCTTTGTTTGCAAACTGCAAACAGCTGGCGGGCAAGGGGCAAAGCAGCGCGCGTGCCAGGGACTGGCGTCGGGGATCGCCCGTATCTTCGGGCAGTTGCGGGATCGCCCTGAACCGCCGGGCGGCGCAAGGCTGAAAAAGCTACGGGACCGGCGCGCTCTCCATCGGAAGCACCGCGGAGGCGATCAGGTCCAGGCGGCCTTCGCGCAGCCACGCCGGGCCCAGCTCCGACAGCAGGCGCGCCAGCGTGACGTTCACCACCCGACGCAGCTCCTCGCGCGCGCCTTCCGGCACCGCGGGAGACAGCGCGGCCACCGCGCGCTCCGAGGCGCTCGCGCGCAGGCGAGGGGCGTCCGGAGTGCCCTCGAAGAGGCGCTGGCCCAGCTCCACCGTGCGCCCCAGCGGCACGGGCCGCACGTCCACGCGCTCCTCCAGCACGGCCATGGACACGACCGCCGCCCACAGCCGCTC
>JAFADT010000167.1 GCA_023424585.1 Pseudomonadota bacterium | reverse complement strand
GTCCCGTCCCGCGCCGCCCGCGGCCGTGGTGCCCCCTCCGCCCGCGGGCTTGAGCCGCGAGCAGCTGTCCAAGCTGCTGACGGAGACGGACGTCTACGTGAAGTACGGGCTCCACGACAAAGCGCTGGAGCACCTGCGCAAGGTCTTCTCCGTGGATCCGGAGAACCTGGACGCGCACGAGAAGGCGTACCACATCTACGTGGCGGCCAATAACGCCGCGCAGGCGTCGGAGCAGCTGCTGAACGTGCTGCGCCTGTGCACGCGCCGCGCGGACGTGCAGCGCGCCCAGCCCTACCTGGCCACCATCCTCCAGGAGGATCCGGGGCATCCGGAGGTGCCCGCCTTCCTGTCCGTGCTCCGCTCGGAAGGCGGCATCATGGCGCCGGCGGTGACGCCGGGCGTGGAGTCGCTGGAGGAGGACGCCATCCTGGTGGACTCCAACGACGACGAGATCCTCGTCGCGGATCCACCGGAGGACGCGCTCGCGCAGCCCGTGGGGGATGAGCTGGCGCTCGCGGCGCTGAGCCACGGGGGCGACTCGGACGAGATCGTCGACGACGAGGTCGCGGAGGCCACGTTGAGCGGCGAGGAAGCCGTGATGGGCGAGCCCATCAGCTCCGCCGAGAACACCGTCTACGACCTGCCGGCCCAGGACGGCCTGGTGATGGGGGCCGACGAGGACTCGCTGATGCTCGCGGACGAGCCGGGCCTGGGCGGCCTGGAGGCCTCCGACGACGAGCCGCTGGTCGCGCAGGACGACGCGCTGGAGTATGCGGGCGGAGACGAGCCCATGGTGCTCGCGGACGACGCGGGCGGCATGTCCCTGGGGGATGAGGACGAGCCGCAGCCCACGCGCGTGCTGTCCCCGACGCGCGCGCTGCTGGACGAGGCCGCGCCGGACACGCTCCAGCTGCCGGCCCTGGTCGACGCCGGCGACGAAGCGCTGCTGGACCCCGGCATGGCGCTGGGCGAGGACAACGACGCGCCCACGCGCGTGGGGCTCGCGCCGCTGGATGCGTCCGCGCTGGACGACGCCGGCCTCGACGAGAGCTTCACCACGCCAGCGGAAGAGGCGCCCTCGTACGATGGCGGCATGTCGCTGGGCGACGAGGACGACGACGAGCCCACCGCCGCGCACATGGTGCTCCCGTCGATGGAGTCGCTCTCCTACGACGAGCCCCAGGTCGAGGAGCCCACGCCGGAGCCTGAGCCGGAGCCCGTGGCGGTCGAGGCCGAGCCGGACGCCGAGCCCGAGGAGGAGCCCGCCTCCGAGGAGTGCGACGAGGCGTCGTTCTTCCTGGACCAGGGGCTCTTGGAAGAGGCGCGCGAAATCCTGGAGACGGTGGCCATCGCGTTCCCGGGCCACGTGCGCGCCTCCGAGCTGATGGCGCGGCTGGAGGAGATGGAGGCCGGCGGTGGCGCGGCCTCCGCGGACGACGCGCCTTCCGAGCCGATGCACGTGCCCTCCGTGCAGCCCGTGACGGACGCGTCGGTCGACGACGACGCCGGTGGCGGCGACGCGTTCGACCTGGCGGCGCAGCTGGCCGGCGAGCTGGACGACCTGGGGGGCGAGTCGCTGGCGGCGGTGCCTCCGGCGGAGGAGGACTTCCAGTACTCGGTGGACGAGGTCTTCGCCGAGTTCAAGAAGGGCCTCGCCAAGGTGGTGAAGCCCGAGGACGTGGACACGCACTACGACCTGGGCATCGCCTACAAGGAGATGGGCCTCCTGGACGACGCCGTCCACGAGTTCGACGTGGCCCGCCAGGGCTGCGCGGGCACCCCGCGCGAGCTGGACTGCCTGACCATGATTGGCATGCTGCACACGCTGCGCGGCAGGCCGGACGAGTCCGTGACCGTGTTCAAGGAAGGCCTCGCCAACGTGCTCGCGACGGGCGAGGTGGCCAAGGCGCTGGGCTTCGAGCTGGCGACCGCCTACGACGCGCTCAACGAGCAGGGCAAGGCGCTCTTCCACTTCCAGCGTGTGGCCGCCATGGACGCGAAGTATCGCGACGTGGGGGCGCAGGTGACGCGCCTGTCGGCGGTGACCGCCCCGGAAGAGGACCCGCTGCCTCGCGCCGGCAAGGGCCCCGCGACGCCGGTTCCCACCGCGGGCGCGCCGAAGGCTCGTAAAGTAGGGTACGTGTAGCGCGTCCCCACGAGGCCCGGCGAGCGATGACGACCTACCTCGATTTCTTCGAACTCACCCAGGAGCCGTTCTCCAACGCTCCGGTGAGCCGCTTCTATTACAACTCCGCGCAGCACTCGCAGGCCCTCACCCGGCTGATGCACGCCGTGGGCTACATGAAGGGCCTGTCCATCCTCATCGGCGACATCGGCGCGGGCAAGACGACGCTCGCCCGGCGCATGCTCGACTCGCTTCCGGAGTCCGAGTACGAGGCCGCGCTGCTCGTCATCATCCACTCGGGCATCACCGCCCAGTGGCTGCTGCGCCGCATCGCGCTCCAACTGGGCGTGGAGAACCCCGCGCAGGAGAAGCTGGCGCTCCTGTCGCAGCTCTACCAGCGGCTGCTGCAGATCTACGAGTCCGGCAAGAAGGCCGTCGTCCTCATCGACGAGGCGCAGATGCTGGAGACGCGCGAGCTGATGGAGGAGTTCCGGGGGCTGCTGAACCTGGAGGTGCCCGAGCGCAAGCTCATCTCCTTCGTCTTCTTCGGCCTGCCGGAGATCGAGAAGAACCTGAAGCTGGATCCGCCGCTCGCCCAGCGCGTGGCGCTCCGCTACAAGCTGGAGCCCTTCACGGCGGAGTCCACGGAGGCCTACGTGAAGCACCGGCTGCGGCTCGCCGGCTGCCCGCGCATGCCCTTCACGCCGGAGGCGCTGCTCGCCGTGCACGAGCACTCCGGCGGCACCCCGCGCGTCATCAACACCCTGTGCGACAACGCGCTCTTCGAGGCGTTCCTCGCGCGCTCGGAGACCATCAGCGCGGAGCTGGTGCACCGCATCGGCGACAACCTGGGGCTCCAGGGCGGCTCGGCCGCCTCCCAGGCGAGCGAGCGGCCGAGCGCGCCCGCCACGTCGCTGCCCCGGACGGCGAACACGAAGATCGACCTGGCGGAGATCGACCGCTACCTCGAGGGACTCGGTAAGCTCTAGCGGCTTGTCCCTCCCCAGCCGCAACGGTGCGCGCAAGGCGCTCTTGTTGGTGCTCCTCGTGATTTCGGGGAGCGTCTTCCTGTTGCGTCAGCCGTTCACCTGGGATGCCGCCTGCACCGTGGCGCGCAGGCACCTGCCGGACCTGCTGGGCGTGGACGTGGGCATCGGCCGGTGCGAGCTGGATCCGCTGGGCTCGCGCGTGGTGCTGCACGGCGTGTCGGTGTTCGCGCGCGGGACGGACACGCCGCTGTTCGCCGCGGACGAGGCGGAGGTGGCGCTGGGCTTCCTGTCGCCCCTGTCCCGCCGCCTCATGCTGGGCCAGGTGCGCGTGCGCCATCCTCGCGTGGTGCTGGACCTGTCGCGGCCTTCCTCCAGCCCCCCTTCCGCCGACGGCACGTGCCCGCTCACGCCGCTGACGCGCGTGGGCGTGGGGCGCGTGGACATCACCGGCGCGGCGGTGCGCCTCGCGCTGCCGGACGGGCGGGGCGTGGAGGTGGAGAGCCTGGACGTGGGGTGGGTGGAGCGCTGGGGCGTGATGGAGCTGGAGGTGGGCGCGCGGCGGGGCTTGGTGCGCCTGGGGCCGGGCGGCGGCGAGCTGACGCTGGGGAAGCTGGGCTTCACCGGCGCGCTGGACCCGGACGAGGGCCTCCTGGACGTGGAGCGCGCGGAGGTGACGCTCGATGACATCACCGCCACGGTGTCCGGCCGCGTGGAGACGCTGTGCCACCCGGTGCTCGCGCTGGACGCGCAGGTGTTCCTGCCGCTGCGCACGCTGTCGCAGGCGAGGCTCTTGCCGCGTCCGGCCACGGGGCACCTGTGGACGCGCCTGTCCGTCACCGGGAAGCCGTCCGCGCTCGTGGTGGGCGCGGACCTGTCCGCGAGCAACCTGGCCTATGAGCAGTACGGCCCGGTGAGCCTCAACGCGCGCCTGTCCTACGCGGGGGACCACGTGCGCGTGGAGTCGCTGGAGGCCCCGCTGGGCACCGGCAAGGTGAAGCTGTCGGGCGCGCTGCGGCTCACGCCGGAGCTGCCGGTGGACGTGACGCTCCAGACGGAGGACGCGTCGTTCGGGCGCATCCTGGAGCGCGCGGGCGTGGCGGGCTCCTGGGTGGACTTCCCCGCGACGGCGAACGCGCACCTCACCGGGACGCTGCTGCCCCGTCCGTCGCTGTCCGGGCCCCTGGACCTGCGCAGCGGCCGCTTCGTGCTGGCCACGCGCGCGTTCGATGCGCCGGTGAGCGCCGGCAAGACGCTGCTCACCTTCGAGCGGGGCCGCGCGCAGACGGCCGTGAAGCTGACGGGGGACCGCGTGTCCTTCACCCGGCTCACCGTGGAGTCCGGCCGCTCGCGCGTGCACGGCGACGTGACGCTCTACTTCGACACCGTGCGCGGCCTGGACATCCAGGGCAACGGCGAGCTGGAGCTGTCGGACTTCGGCCACATCGCGGAGCTGCCGTGGTCCGGGAAGGGCTCCGCGAACTACTCCATCGTGGGGCCGTACTCGGACGTGAAGGTGGACGCGAGCCTGTCCCTGCGCGACTTCACCTTCTGGGGCTTCGGCCTGGGCGTGACGCAGGCGAAGCTGTCGTACTCGGATGGGTTGCTGTCCTTCCCGTCGCTCACCGGCCAGAAGGGGCGCACGCAGTACTTCGGCAAGGCGGCGCTCACCTTCGCGCGCCTCCTGCACCTGCGCCTGGACGTCACCGTGCCGCAGGGGCGCACCGAGGACCTGGTGGACGTGGTGGCGGGCCTGAGCCCGTCCATCGCCGTGGTGCAGGGCCAGTTCGCCGGCGCGGCCTCCGGACGCGTCGAAATCGACAGCCCCCTGGAGAAGCTGGAGGGGCTGGTGGCCTTCGACCTGCGCGACACCACGTACCTGGGGCGCCGGCTGGGCGCGGGCTCCGCGCGGCTGCGCTTCGTGGACGGCAAGGCGATGGTGCTGGAGCGCACCGTGCTGGACGGCCGCCTGGGGCGCACGTGGGTGGAGGGCACCTTCGGCTTCGCGGGCACGCTGGACTACCGCTTCGGTGGAGAGAACCTGTCGCTGTCGGAGGCCGTGGGCCCGGAGACCGCGGAGCGGATGGGCATCCAGGGCACGCTCGCGCTCCAGGGGACCGTGGCGGGCTCGGCGGACAAGCCGGACATCCAGGCCACGCTGCGGGGGCCGCGCATCACCTTCGCGTCGCGCGACCTGGGCGCCATGGACCTCGCGCTGCACCAGGAGGGCAAGCAGCTGCGCGTCACCGGCCGCCCGTTCCGCGACGCGCAGGGCTTCCTGAACATGACGGTGAAGGAGCCCTACCTCTTCGAGTCCACCGTGGACCTGCTGCTGCCGGAGATCAGGCCGCTCCTGCCGCAGGTGCCGGCGCTGGCGGGCGTCACCGGCATGCTCGCGGGGCGCGTGACGCTGCAGGGGCCGCTGCTGCAGCCGGAGGGCTACCAGGTGGGGGCCACGGTGCGGGAGCTGTCGCTCGCGCGGGGCGACCTGCGCGGCCGCAACCAGGGGCCGCTGGTGCTGACGTACCTCAACGGCCGGCTGGACGTGCAGCCGTTCCGCTTCAGCGGCGCGTCGGTGGACTTCACGCTGGGCGGCTGGGTGAGCCCGCGCGCCATGAACATGAGCCTGCGCGAGGGGCGCATGGACGTGCGGCTCCTGGAGCCGCTGTTGCCCGGCATGGAGCGCGTGGGGGGCCAGCTGCGCGTGGACGCGGAGGCGACGGGCTCGCTGGACGCGCCGTCGGTGGTGGGCAGCGCGGAGCTGTCCGACGTGCGCCTGTCCATGCGGGACCTGCCGCTCACCGTGCGCGGCATGTCCGGGCGCCTGGAGCTGACGGGCCAGCGCGTGCTGCTGGAGCACCTGCAGGCCCAGGTGAACGAGGGCCAGGTGTCCGCGCGCGGCGACATCCGCCTGGAGCGCTTCGTCCCCAAGCGGCTGGCGCTGACGCTGCAACTGGACGCCGTGCCGTACCGGATGACGG
>JAFADT010000164.1 GCA_023424585.1 Pseudomonadota bacterium | reverse complement strand
GTGCGAGCCCTGCGCCGTCTGCGCCGTGGGCACCGCCACCGCGTCGCCGCCGCGCGCCCGCACCGCGGCCACGTCCGCGAGCAGCCCCGCCCGGCCCGTGGGCTCCAGTCCCGCCAGGAGCAGGACGCGCGGCCTCACCGGCGGTGCTCTCGCGCCTTCTGCACCAGCGCCTTGTAGACGCCCAGGTGCACGGGGATGGTGCCCAGCATCAGCTCCGGGTGCCACTGCACGCCCAGCGCGAACGTGTGCGCGGTGGACTCGATGGCCTCCACCACGCCGTCCGGCGCCACCGCGCTCACCGTCACGTCCGTGCCCGGCTTGTTCACCGCCTGGTGGTGCGTGGAGTTGACCATCAGCTGCCCGTGCCCCACGGCCTCCGCCAGGAGCGTGCCGCTCTTCACCTCCACCGGGTGCTGCGGCTGGGTGCGGTCGTGCTTCTGCTCGTGGTCGCGCGCGCCCGGCACCTCGCGCAGGATGTCCTGGAACAGCGTGCCGCCCAGCACCACGGCGAGCAGCTGCATGCCGCCGCACACGCCCAGCACCGGCAGGTTGCGCTTGAGCGCGCCGCGGATGAGCTGCGCCTCGAAGGCCGTGCGACCCTCCTTCAGCGGCCCCATGCCCTCGCGGGCCTCCTCGCCGTACGCGGACGGGGGGATGTCGAACGCGCCGCCCGTCACCACCAGCCCGGACACCCGCTCCAGGTAGGCGTCCACGCAGGACGCGTCATCGGTGTAGGGCAGCACGAAGGGCAGGCCCCCCGCGCGCAGGACCGCCTCCGCGTAGGGCACCTTCAGCTCGTAGCGGGGGAAGGCGGAGTCGGCCGGCTGGGCCCAGTCCGGGCTGAGGCCGATGTTGGGACGGCGCGGCGTCGCCCCGTGATGACGCGTGGACGGAGGGTTCATGTGGGAGTACCGCCTCCAGGTTAGAGGCCAGTCCCCCGCGCGCTGTCAAACGCCGCCGCCAGCTGCCGCACCCGCCCGGCGATGTCCTGGGCAAGCAGGGCGTCGGACACCACCGCCGCGCCGTGCGCGCCCGTCGCCGCCACGCTCGCGATGTTCGACAGGCCCACCCCGCCAATGCCCACCACCGGCAGCGGGCTCTCCGCCACCACCCGCCGGAAGGCCTCCAGCCCCAGCACCGGCGCGCTCACCACCTTCGTCGTCGTGCCGAACAGCGGCCCCACGCCCACGTAGTCCGCCCCCGCCGCCCGGGCCGCCTTCGCCCCCTCCGCTCCCCGCGCCGTCACGCCCACGTACCGGCCCGGCCCCAGCAGCTCCCGCGCCGCCTCCGGGGGCAGGTCCTCGTCCCCCACGTGCACCCCGTGCGCGTCCGCCAGGAGCGCCAGGTCCACCCGGTCGTTGAGCAGGCACACCGCGCCTGCCCGCCGGCACAGCGCCACCACCGCCCGGGCCGCCGCCAGCGCCTCCCGGGGCGGGGTGTGCTTCATGCGCAGTTGGAGGATGCGAGCCCCTCCCTCCAGCAGGCGCCCGGCCTTGTCCACCAGCGACAGCTCCGGACGGAGGCTGTCGTCGCACAGCAGGTAGGGACCTGGGGGAAGCGGCGGGCGGGACGAGACGTTCATCGGATTCCGGGCCTGGGGACACCAGCGTTGACAGGCGCCCCTCCTGCTATAAGGTGCCGCGCTGTTTTCCAAGCAATTCCGAGGATTTGAATCATGGCCGAAGGCATCAACCCGAAGCACCTCGACAAGCGCACCGCCGAGCGCTACCTGCGCAGCGGCCAGGTGGACGAGGAAGCCTACAAGAAGCACCTCGAGGAGCTGCCGGACGCGGCCGACAAGGCCGTCCCCATCGAGACGCTGATGGATGGCGACCTCGACGACGACTTCGATGACGAGGACGAGGACGAGGACGCGGCGGACGACACCGACGACGACGCCTCCGACGACGAGGACGCGGCGGACGCGCCGGCCAACGAAGAGGACAAGGCGTCCGAATGAGCTCTTCGGAGAAGCGGGGTGAGACCTTCGTGATGACGGGGGATGCGAGCCCCGCCTCCGAGGAGTCCCTGTCGTTCAGCACCTTCGTCGTCGGGCTGGGTTCCGCCGTCCTCATCCACCTGGGGGTGGCGCCGAACCCGGAGACGGGCCGCATGGAGAAGGACCTGCCGTCGGCCCGGCAGAACCTGGACCTCCTGGCGATGCTGCGCGAGAAGACGCGCGGCAACCTCACCGCGGAGGAGGAGAAGCTGGTGGACAACCTCCTGTCCGACCTGCGCCTGCGCTACGTGGAGGCGAACCGGAAGTGAAGCCCCCTGAAGTCACCCGCCCGGGGGCCCTGCCCCGGGGCGTGCGGATCGCCGCCGCGCTGTGCCTGGTGCTCTCCACCCTGACGGGGTTCCTCGCCTGCAGCGAGGCCTCCGTGATGATGAACTTCGAGGCGCACCGGGAAGCGCAGCGCGAGCACGCCCCCACCCTGGCCCTCCTGGGCAAGGACCCCGCCGTCACCCAGGCCATCATGGAGGCGCAGCTGTCCGCGCTCTCCCCCATGCGCGAGTCCCGCGCCCTGGTGCTGATGGGCCTGACGGTGTCCTGCACCCTGCTCTTCTTCGCCTCCAGCCGCATGCTCCGCTCCCCGGACGGCATGCCCCGGGACGGCTTCCGGCAGCTGCTGGGCGGCGCGGGCATCTTCGCCGCGCTGCTGCGCACCATCGACGGGGCCCAGTGGGCCGTGGTGGCCCGCCACACCAGCCAGGCCATGGTGGAGGGGCTCAAGGGCCTGCCGGAGTTCCAGGACCCGAGCGCCGCGCAGCAGCTCTACGCGCTCGTGCCGTCCCTGATGACCCTCAGCGCGGTGCTGCCCACGGTGCTCGTCGCCGGTGGCTTCGCGGTGCTGGCCCAGTACTTCCGTAGCGAGGGCGTGCGCGCCGCCATCCTCACGCTCGACGGGCCCACGGAAGACCCCTGAGCCCCGCGACGCGGGGGCCAGCCGTCCTGGCCCTCAGCCCGCGTCCGTCTCCGCGCGAGGCAGCGTGGGCCCCAGCAGCAGTGCCTCCAGCGAGGCCATCGCGTCCGCCTCCGGGCCGTCGGCCGTGCCCTCCAGCGGCAGCACGCGGGCCAGCGGGGCGCGGGGCATGCGCAGGAGCTCATCCCGCGTCAACCCGAACACGTACGCCAGGTGGCCCATGGGCCAGCGCGACTGGAGCCGGGCGAACGCCGCGTCATCCAGCTCCTCCAGGGGACACGGCAGCTCCGCGTCCTCGTACACCACCTTCTCTCCCCCCACCCGGCGGCCGTTGCCGTAGGCAATGACCTCTTCGCCCTCGTCCGCGTCGTACACGTAGGCGTGCACGGTGGCGTTGGCGGCGGCGGACAGGAGGCGGGCCAGGGCATGGTGCGCCGCGTACCAGTGGGCGCCCTGCCGGCCCTGCGAGAAGGCCCCCAGGAAGGCCAGGCGCACCACCTTGCGGCGGCGGTTGATGGTG
>JAFADT010000147.1 GCA_023424585.1 Pseudomonadota bacterium | reverse complement strand
CGCCAGCACCATGCCCTCGGACGGCTGGGGCTGGGGCGTCAGCTCGCCGCGGAGGTAGCGCGGCAGGGACTCGCGCAGGAGGTCGCCGCCCAGCGCGGACAGCTTCGCGTGCAGCGTGGCGCTCGTCTCGTCCGGGGCGATGGGCAGCCGCTTCATCGCCAGCACGGGGCCCGTGTCCAGGCCCTCGTCCATCACCATCAGCGACACGCCCGTCTCGCGGTCGCCGTGCGCGATGGCCCACTGGATGGGCGCGGCGCCCCGGAAGCGCGGCAGCAGCGACGCGTGCACGTTCACGCAGCCCTTCGCGGGCAGGGACAGCAGGTCCTTGGGGAGGATCTTCCCGTAGGCCGTCACCACGCAGACGTCGGGGGCGTACTGGCGCAGCTCCTCCGAGAACGGCGGCGTGCGCAGCTTCTGCGGCTGGAGCACGGGGATGCCCTTCTCCAGCGCGCGCGCCTTCACGGGCGGCGCGGTGACGGCGTTGCCCCGGCCCCTGGGCTTGTCCGGCTGGGTGACGACGGCCACGACGTCGCCCACGTCGAAGCAGGCCTCCAGCGAGGCCACGGCGAACTCGGGCGTGCCCATGAAGACGATGCGGGGTCGGCTGCTCATGTGAGGGAGGTCTCGCGTGTGAAAGGGGAGGGGCTCAGGCCACGGACTTGAAGGCGGCGGGCGGCGCGGAGGTGTCCACGGCCTGGCGCTTGCGCGCGCGCAGCGCCTCCAGCGTGGACAGGGCCTCGCGCGCCTCCGGGGTGGTGGCCAGGTCCTTGAGCGCGTCCAGCACCTTCTCCAGCGCCAGCGCCTCGTCCGCCTCGCGCTGGCGGATGCGGTCCACCGCCTCGCTGAAGCGCGCGAAGAAGGCGCGCAGCTCGTCCTTGCGCCGCAAGGGGCGCAGGCGCGGATAGCGGCCCGCCGCGAGCGCCGCGACGTAGAGGCTCATCACGTGGACGGGCCCCGCCACACGGTGCGTGAAGAGCAGCCCGAACAGCCCGAGCGCGACGCCCAGCCCCACGGTGGCGACGCCGGTGAGCCACCAGAGCGTCTCCTCGCCGGACAGGCCCCCTTCGGCGGACATGCGGTGCACCTGCTGGGCGAGCACGCCGAACAGCAACATGCTCCCAGCGCCCATGCCGGTGAGCAGCAGGATGTATTTGAGCTGGAATTCTCGGTCGAGCAGGTACGTCCGGCGCACGAGGGTCGGACGCGACGCGTTACGACTGTCATCGGCAAGGGCCATGTCGTTGACCAGCGTACCCCAGGAGGTGGGGGAGGTTTGCGTCCTTCGTGTGGACAGGTCTACACCCGACGAAAGCCCAGACGTTCGGACGCAAAGGAGCCCCATGTCCCGCTCACTCGTCGCCCTGTCCCTGGTGGTGTCCTGTCTCGCCCTGGGGGGTTGCAAGAAGGAGGACCCCACGACACCGGAGTACTGGCAGTCCAGCCTGGAGGCGGCGCGGCGGCCCGACGACAAGGTGCGAGTGATTGAGTCCCTGCGCACGTCGGGCAACGTCAATGACCAGTTCCTGCCCTTCCTGCACGCGCGGCTGGCGTCGGAGCGCCGGCCGGAGGTGAAGGCGGCGGTGGCCCGGGTGTTGGGAGACCTGCACCACCCCACGTCGCTGGAGCCGCTGACGGCGGCGCTGGACCCGGGGGCGGCGGACGTGCCCGCGCAGCAGGTGAACAAGGCGGTGGTGGGCGCGCTGGGGCGGATCGGGGATGAGCGCGCGGTGCCGTCGCTGGTGCCGCTGCTGCGCAGCAAGGACAACTACACGCGCATCGAGGCCATCCAGGTGCTGGGCGCGCTGAAGGCGAAGCCGGCGGTGGAGCCGCTCATCCAGCTGGCGACGGACGAGGCCGCGGAGCCGTTCCTCAACAAGAAGGCCATCGAGGCGCTGGGGCAGATTGGGGATCCGCGCGCGGTGCCGGCGCTGATGCGCACGCTGACGAAGGAGCGCCGGGGCGTGTCCTTCTACGTGGAGAGCAGCTTCGCGCTGTTCCAGCTGGGCGCGCCCGCGGCGGACGCGCTCTTGCCGGTGCTGGAGGGCAAGGACGCGGAGCTGCTCACGTGGGCGAAGGCGCAGGGGGTGAACCCGGCCAGCTATCCGATGAAGGCCGCGCAGGTCCTGGGCGACCTGCGGGAGAAGCGCGCGGTGCCGTCGCTGTTGAAGCAGCTGGCGTTCACGCACTCGGATCCGCAGATCCAGGCGCTGGTGCGGATGCAGGCGGCGGACGCGCTCGGGAGGATGCGCGCGCAGGAGGCGGCGAAGCCGCTGGCGGGGCTCGTGGGCGAGCCGGATCCGACGGTGCGGGACGCGTACGTCCGGGCGCTGACGCTGCTGGGCAGCCGGGACGCGCTGCCCGCGCTGGAGAAGGCCGCGGGCACCGGAGACTGGTACGCGCGGGAGATCGCGGTGAAGGGCATCGCGCTGCTGGGGGACGCGCGGGAGCAGCCGCTGCTGGCGAAGCTGGTGGCGGCGGAGCCGGCGCGCACGGCGGCGGACTGCAAGGAGACGGGCGAGGAGGGCTGCGAGGACGCGGCGGCGCTGGGCAAGAAGCGCGCGGAGCAGCTCCAGGGATATGGGGCGGTGCTGGAGGCGGCGCAGGCGTGCAGCGGTGACGCGGGCTGCTGGTCGCAGCGGCTGCCCGGGGCGAACGCGGCGCTGTTG
>JAFADT010000101.1 GCA_023424585.1 Pseudomonadota bacterium | reverse complement strand
GGGCTCGCGCAGCGGCTCCGACATGGACTGCCCGCGCCGCTGCCGCATGAGGTGCCCGTGGCAGCGGCGGTGCCTGGGCGCCCGGGGCCGGGTGCAGTCGCCTTCGGAGCACTGTTCTGGAGAGCGGTAGGAGGCCATGGACGCACCTACTGTGCCTCACGCCCGGACGGCGTGCACGCAACGTGGCAGGCCGCTACGACGTCATCTTCCCCTCCGCGGGGGCGTCCAGCTCCCGCAGGGCATCCTCCAGCCGCTTCAACTGCTCCTGCTATCCTTACTGCCCGGCTTTTTTGTCAAGCTGTGCGAGGTATGCACCGAACATGTCCGCCATGGCCCCGGCGAAAGCCTCGATCTCGGCGGGAGCGTGCGGGGTTTCCGAATAGGACTTGCCGACGCTCCGGATCGTCGACTCGATCAGACTGATGGCGAGCGCGCGCCGGTCCGCGCTAGCGTTGGGCAAGGCCTCGCGCATGAAAGCCTGCATGATCGCCGCGCCTGCCTTTAAGGCCTCTCGCGCCTCCGGCGCGCTGCGATAGAGGGGAGCCGCGTCGTCGAGCGCCGTGCGGACACCTGCCTCCTCACACTCGGAGCGGATGAAAGCATGAACGACCGTGCGGAGCCGGTCGAGCGGCGGCGTCGCCCGGTGCTCCAGTATCCCCCGCAACATCTCGGCCGTGCGATCCCACTCGTCACTCTGCAGCCGGAACAGAATCGCCGCCTTGTTGGGAAAATACTGGTAGAGCGAGCCGACGCTGACGCCGGCCCGCTCGGCGACGCGGGCCATGGTGAAGCGCTGCGCGCCCTCGGTCGCCAAAACCTGAACAGCGGCGTCCAGCACAGCCTTCACCAACTCCATTGAGCGGGCCTGCTGCGGCTGTTTTCGCGAGGAGATCTGCGCTTGGCGGCGCTCGGCCATGACGGCTCCCGAATACGATTAGCGAACCTGAATACTTCGTCGTATTTTGAGTACTAATCATGACCTCGTCAAGCAACACCAGATTCGTCTCATGAGCATGCTCAACACCGATACGGCCCCGCCGCCACATCCCGCCGCGACACCGGGGCGCGTTGCGCGTGCGTTGCTGCGGTGGATGACTCGGCCGATGCGGGTCGCGGCCGTCGAACCCATTTCGCCGCGCTTCCGGCTCATCGACCTTGAGGGCGACGGCCTGAAAAGCGTCGCCTGGCTGCCGGGACAAAAGGTCCAGATGGCGATCGGCGCAAGGCTCTCCAGCCGAACCTATACGCCTCGGTCCTGGGATGCCGATGCCGGCCGGACGCGGCTGCTAGCCTTCCTGCACGGCGACGGCCCCGGCAGCCGCTGGGCGAGCAGTCTGCTCGAAGGCGATGACTGTCAATTCTTCGGCCCGCGCCGCTCGCTCGATGTCTCGGGCGCCGACGGGCCGGTCGTGCTGTCCGGCGACGAAACCTCCTTCGGCCTTGCTGCGGCGCTGCATGGCGGCCCCGCAGCCGCGGAGCTGGTGTTTGAAGTTTCGGACGCTGCGGAATCGCGGGCCGTACTGACGGCGCTCGGCCTTGGCCGGGCAACCGTAATCAAGCGCCGTGACGACGATGCGCATCTGGCGGCTATCGGCGCTGATCTCTCGCGCCATGTCGCCCGCGGCGCGCGCTTCGTCCTGACGGGCAAGGCGCAGTCGGTTCAGACTGTGAGCCAGGCGCTGAAGAGCGGCATGGGGTCATCGAGCGTGAAGTCGAAGGCCTACTGGTCGCCAGGAAGAACAGGTCTCGATTAGGGAGTCACCGTCATGAATGAAAACAAGAAAATACTGATCTCCGGCGCGAGCATCGCGGGTCCTGCCCTGGCCTATTGGCTGAACAGGTACGGCGACAAGGTGACGGTCATCGAGCGGTCGAAGGCCTTCCGTACGGGCGGCCAGAACGTCGATATCGAGGGGCCGGGTCAGGAAGTCATCAAGATGATGGGCCTCGAAGAGAAGATCGGGGCGAAGAACACGCGCGAGAAGGGCGTGGAGTTCCTGGGTGGCTCGGGCGATCCGATTGCGCGGCTGCCGAAGGGCGCGGTCGGCTCGCTGACAAGCTCCTATGAGATTCTGCGCGGCGACCTTGCGCGCATCCTCTACGACGCTACCCAGGATGATTGCGACTATCGGTTCGGTACGACCATCATCGCCCTGAAGCAACAAGATGACGGTGTGTCCGTCACTTTCAACGACGGCTCGACCGAAGAATTCGATCTCGTCATCAGCGCCGAAGGCGTCGGCTCTTCGACGCGGCGGCTCGTCATGGAAGATGATATCCGCTTCCGGTACTTAGGCGTGTACGCATCTTACTTCAGAATCCCGAGAAGCCCCGAGGACAAGGACTGGGCGCAAATCTACAACGGCAAGGGCGGCTCCTGCATGCTGCTGCGGCCGGTCCATGAAAACGACACAACCGTTCTCGTTACCTTCCCGCGCAAGCAATTCGATGCGCGCGAGGTCGATGGCGTCGCGCAAAAGAAGATGCTGCGCGATGCGCTGCAGGGCGCGGGCGGCCCGGCCGATCGCATCCTTGCAAACCTCAATCACGATCCCGATTTCTACCTCGGCCCGATGAGCCAGGTGATCGGCTCCACTTGGTCGAAGGGTCGCTTCGTGCTCACTGGCGACGCGGCCTATTGCCCCTCGGCCTACACGGGGCAGGGAACACCGCTCGCACTCGTCGGGGCCTATGTCCTCGCCGGCGAGCTCAAGAAGCAGCCAACACACACGGCGGCCTTTGAATCCTATGAGAAGCTGATGCGGCCCTACGTAGCGAGCGGCCGGACGCTGCGTCCCGGCGTCATTCGCCTCTTCCATCCCAAGTCGCGCCTTGGAATCGGGGTGCTGCGGACGGTCGCGAGAACCCTGACGAGCGCTTTTGCGCAGTCCGTCTTCCGGCGCTTTGGCGGCGG
>JAFADT010000072.1 GCA_023424585.1 Pseudomonadota bacterium | reverse complement strand
GTGCGAGCTGGCCTGCCCGAAGACGTACACGCGGTCGAACGACAGCAGGTGCTCCATCAGCCGCGTGTTGAACCCGCCCACGCGCTGGCCCTTCACCTCCGTCACCTCCGGCGCCATCACGGAGTAGTTCTCCGTGAGCGGGTGCTCGCCCTTCAGCTCGAAGTGCGTGGGCGTGTCCCGCACCAGCGCGTGGAAGAGGCTCGCCTCGTACAGCGCGGGCACCAGCGCGTGGCTCTGGCCCCCCAGCAGCGCGTGGTAGGGCCAGATGGTCAGCACATACCGGCCGCTCGCCTCCAGGCCCTCGCAGTACGCCAGGCTCTCCTCCGGATGGCGCGTCGCCCGCCAGCGGCCCTCGCGCACGTCCTTCGCGGTGATGACCGTCATGGGGGCGGGCGGACGCCCCTCCGCGTCCTTCCACCACGCCGGATGGAAGATCTGGAACGCCCGGTGAGTGTCCAGCGAGAACACCAGCCCCGTCAGCCGGTCCAGGTGCGCGTACAGCCAGCGCAGCGTGCGCTGCGTGTCCTCCACCGCGCCCGGGACGAAGAGGCTCGCGCCCGGCGTGCAGAAGGCCACCTGCGCGTCGATGCCGAACGCCGCGGTGCGGAGGCGGTCCTCGCGGGCCGGGCGCACGCGGTGCTCGGCGGCGTAGCGGGAGGCCTCGGCGGAGACCTCCGCCACGCGCTCCAGGTAGAGCTGACCGACGCGGGCTTCGTCGTGGAACCGGGGAAGGGGCAGCGGCATGACGTCCTCGTGGAGGCCCGTGAAGCCGCCGCGCCCGGGTGGGGTCAGCGGCCCTGCGGGAAGTGGCGCCGGGTGATGGACTCCACCAGCGCCTGCGTGGTGGCAGTGTATCCGATGCGCTGCTCCTCCGCCGTCAGGCCCTCGGTCCCCACCAGCGACGGCGCGGACGGGGCCGAGTCCATCAGCGGGAAGTAGCCCTGGGGCGTCGGCTCCCCCGCCTGCCCCACCAGGCCGAGCGGCCCGCTGCCCGTGCGGCGGCGGAAGACGACGGGCGTCCCGGGGATGCTCTGCTTGCCCTCGGCCAGCTCGTTGCCGAACTTCATCACCGGCGTCGCGCCCGAGCACGACAGCTTGTAGATGGCCGCCACCCGGTCCCGCGTCAGCGCGTGGGACATGGTGCGCGCCACGATGTGGCCGCCGTAGCCGTAGAACTGCATCGTCGGCTCCCAGCCCACCTGCTCGCGCAGCTCCTCGAACTCGCGCGTCATCCGCGCGTCCAGGCCGTCCTCCAGGATGATGACCGGCTTGATGCCCAGGTCGCGCGCGCGCGTCACCGCGTAGAGGTACTGGAGCTTCTTGTTCCCGGAGTCGAACCGGATGGAGTCCCCACCCTGCGGGTCCTCCGAGATGAGCTTGAACGCCGCCGGGATGCCCGACGTCAGCGTGTCGAAGGTGTCCAGCAGGTAGCTGGAGCGCTGCGGCCGGCGCTCGTGCATCGCGCGGTAGGCCGCGTCGTCGGAGCCGTAGCGCTGCACGTGCTCGTGGCCCATCGTGCCCACGGGAATCATGCCCAGCGCCCGCGCGCCCTCCACGTTGCTCGTGCGCTGCACGCCCGCCTCCTGGCACGCGCGCAGGGCCAGCGCGTGCTGCTCCAGACAGGTCGCCGCGCGCAGGCCCACCTCGAAGATGCGCGCGGGGTCCCCGACGACGTCCACCAGCTCCTGCACCTGCGCCCGCACGCGCCGCGAGTAGCCCTCCGGGTCCACCTGGATGGCCACGGCCTTCACGCCCACCTGGTCCAGCGTCTCCAGGGCGATGCGCTTCTCCTCCTCGCACGCCACCGTGGCCAGCGTGCGGGCCAGGGCCTCGCGGTCCTGCAGCGCCTGCGTGGCCACCTGGACGCGGTAGTTGAGCTGGAGCAGCAGCGGCTCCAGCCAGGACACCAGGGCGGACGGGCCGGTGAGCGTGAGGACGGGCTCGCGCGGCAGGAACACCGCGCCCCGGGGGACCGCGCGCACGGACAGCTGCGCCTGGCGCAGGATGGCCGCCTTGAAGCCCACGCCCATCTCGTAGTCGTGCCGGGCGAGGAACGCGTAGTCATCCGCCTTCGGCTCCGGCAGCAGGCGCTTCACCCACGCCTCCAGGTCCAGCGGCATCACCTGGGGCCCGCCCTTGCGGTGCGAGTAGTAGAACGTCTCCTTCCGCAGGGGCCAGCCGGCCTCCGCCATGCTGAACTTGTAGCCATCCGTGGCGAGCAGCGACTGGGGCATCGGGCGACGACTCCTTATCGTTGACCCCGAGACTATGCGCGCCCCCCATCCCGTACCTAGGGCCAAGGGGACCGACGCCTGCGGGAAACCACGGGTGGCCCGTCACCCTGCTTTCCTCCAGCACCTGACACACTGGGGAATACGCCGGATGCGACAGGTGCGGTTAAGCTGTCACGACACACAACGAAGCCAGGTGCCCATGCCCGCAGAGAACGAGACGCAGAAGGTCGAAGCGGTACTGCGCGAACATGCGATGAGCTACCCCGGCGCCCACGAGGACTTCCCCTGGGGCCACCGCGCGATGAAGGTCAACGACAAGACCTTCCTCTTCATGACCGTCGACGGCGAGAAGCTGAACCTCTCCGCCAAGCTGCCGGACTCCAAGGACGCCGCCCTCACGCTGCCCTTCACCGAGCCCACCGAGTACGGCCTGGGAAAGAGCGGCTGGGTGACCGCCCACTTCGAGGACGCCTCGCAGGTGCCGGTGCCCGTCATCAAGGCGTGGATCGACGAGAGCTACCGCGCCATCGCGCCGCGGAAG